>NZ_CFKZQR010000020.1:0-31513 GCF_985070215.1 Mobiluncus sp.
GAGCTGCGAGTGGCTACGGCACATACCGTGGCGGTCGGGGAACGTCCGGGTCACGAGGGTCTAGCTCCGCGGGTGGGAGCCAATTCGCCAACTCGCGGATTGGGCTCACCACGGCGCGTGACCTGGCTGGTGGCACAGACTCGCCAGCCGCACCGGCTAGAACCGCGAAAGCGAAACCGGCGGGCAAAATTCCCGAACTTCATGTTGGTCAGCGAGTCCACCACGATATTTACGGGGAAGGTAAAGTTACCGGCTTGGAAGGTCAAGGCAAAGGCGCCATCGCCACCGTAAAGTTCCGCACGGGGACTGCCAAACGGTTGCTGCTGAACTTTGCCCCGCTCACTGTGGTTGATTAAACACTGTAGACCGGCAGATTAGACCGGTCTACAGTGAACTTCAGCTACTTCTTCTTTTTCTTCTTCTTTTTCTTGGGTTTGTCGCCAGTGTCGCCCTCGTGAATGCCAGCGGTTGGTGATTGCGTCTCAGTCGGCAAGGTGTCCAACGTTACAAACGGAATCTCCCCGGATTTGGCGCGTGCCACCACTTCGGCGGCATGATCAGGCACCGAACGAACCGTCTCCAATGAAGTGCGCACGTACCCGCTCGAGGGCGGCCGCTCGGGCAAGGTGATGGGGGCAGTATCGCTGGGCAAATCCGTATAGGGGATGGTGGACAGGAAGTGGGCTATCATATTGAGCCGCGCGGCTTTTTTAGAGTCCGAAGGCACCTGGTACCACGGGCATTCCGTCGTGTCGGTATGCACCAGCATCTCGTCTTTCGCTCGCGAATAGTCCTCCCACCGGGTGATGGATTCCAAGTCCATGGGGGACAGTTTCCATTGCCGCAAGGGATCGTGCAACCGCCGGGAAAACCGCTCGTACTGTACTTTGTCGGACACTGAGAACCAGTATTTGCGCAGCATGATGCCGTCCTCGACCAACATTCGTTCAAAAGCCGGGCACTGCTGCATAAACTTTTGTACCTGAATCGGGGTGGCGAACCCCATGACTTTCTCAACTCCGGCACGGTTGTACCAAGACCGGTCAAAAATTACGATTTCCCCAGCGGCGGGCAGGTGAGAAATGTAGCGCTGGAAATACCATTCGGTTTTTTCGCGTTCCGTAGGGGTGGGCAGCGCGACGACCCGAGCGACACGCGGGGAGAGGTACTCGGTCAGTCGTTTGATGGTGCCGCCTTTCCCAGCGGCATCTCGTCCCTCAAAAATTACTACGATGCGGGCTCCGGTTTGCTTTACCCATCGCTGCAGTTTTGCCAGCTCGGTCTGTAGCCGGTACATCTCAGTCTCATAGATTTTGGTGGGAACTTTGAGGGGTGGTTCCGGCTTAGATTTCGATATCTGATCCGGGCTAGCGTGGTCTGACATAGCGGCGCTCCTTTGCTCCTAATGTCCTCAAAAGGCATATTTTCAGCATAGACGCATTTTTGTAGCTGCAACCCAATTCTCGGGGTGGAAAATTTGTTTTTTTTCGATAGACTAGAAATATCTCGATGTCGAGACATAATTTCTAGAACGAAAGGAACAGCGTGGATCTCTACGAGTACCAGGCGCGTGACCTGTTTGATAAGCATGATGTCCCGGTTTTGCCGGGCAAAGTCGCAAACACTGTGGAGGAGGCTCAGGCTGCTTTCACCGCCCTGGGCGCTCCGCTGGCAGTGGTAAAAGCCCAGGTTAAGACTGGTGGTCGCGGTAAGGCTGGCGGCGTTAAGCTGGCTCGCAGCGCGGAGGAAGCCGCAGCGAACGCCCAGGCGATTTTGGGTATGGACATTAAAGGTCACACTGTTTACCGAGTGATGGTGGCGGCAGGTGCTGACATCGACCGGGAGTTCTACTTCTCGATCCTGCTCGACCGCGCTAACCGCCAGAACCTGGCGATGTGCTCGGTCGAAGGCGGTATGGAAATCGAGCAGCTCGCCAAAGAAAAGCCTGAAGCGCTGGCGAAAGTGCCGATTCCTGCTTCTGGCATGGATCAGGTCGTGGCTCGCCAGATTGCCGACGAAGCTGGATTCGACCCGGAAACTGCTGAGAAAGTTGTGCCGGTTTTCCTGAAACTGTGGGATGTCTACACCGGCGAGGATGCCACCCTGGTGGAAGTAAACCCGCTGGTGGTAACCCAGCAAGGTGAGATCATCGCCCTAGACGGCAAGGTCACTTTGGACGACAACGCCCGCTACCGTCACCCCGAACACGCTGAACTGGTCGACCACAAGGCGGCTGACGAGCGCGAACTCAAGGCGCAGGAGGCTGGGCTGAACTACGTGCGTTTGGAAGGTCAGGTCGGCATTATCGGTAACGGTGCTGGTCTGGTTATGTCCACCCTGGATGTGGTGGCGTACGCCGGGGAAAAGTACGGGACGAAACCCGCAAACTTCCTGGACATCGGCGGTGGCGCCTCGGCTGAGGTAATGGCAAAAGGTCTGGATGTGATTTTGACCGACCCGCAGGTCAAATCCTGTTTCGTCAATGTCTTCGGGGGTATCACCGCCTGTGACGAGGTCGCGAACGGCATTATCGGCGCGCTGCGCATTTTGGGCGACCAGGCGACGAAACCCCTGGTGGTGCGCCTGGACGGGAACAAGGTCGAGGAGGGGCGCGCAATTCTGAAAGCCGCCAACCACCCCTTGGTCACCATGATGGAAACGATGGACGAAGCCGCCGATAAGGCCGCGCAGCTGGCCGCGAAGTAAAGGAGAAGCACCACAATGTCAATCTTTCTTGATGAAAACTCCAAAGTAATTGTCCAGGGCATGACTGGATCGGAAGGTCGCAAGCATACGACTCGGATGCTCGCCTACGGCACCAAGGTGGTCGCCGGCACGAACCCGAAAAAGGCCGGAACCACCGTTGAATTCGACGTCGTTCCCTACGGTCCGCTGGCTGATTCGGTCCAGGGCGGTACCGTCAGTGTCCCGGTGTACGGCACGGTTGCTGACGCCAAGGCTGCAACGGGCGCGAACACTTCGGTTATCTTTGTGCCCCCGGCGGGCGCGAAAGGCGCCATCATCGAAGCCGTGGACGCCGGGATGGAACTGGTGGTGGTCATCACCGAGCACATTCCCGTTCAAGACGCCAATGCCGCCTTCGCCTACGCGAAGTCCCACGGGGTGCGCATGATTGGCCCGAACTGCCCCGGTATCATCAGCCCCGGCAAGTCCAATGTGGGCATCACTCCCGGTGACATCACCCCGCGCGGCAAGCTCGGTTTGGTGTCCAAATCCGGCACGCTGACCTACCAGATGATGTACGAGCTGCGCGATTTGGGCTTCACCACCTGCATCGGTATTGGTGGGGATCCGATTATTGGCACGACCCACATCGATGCCCTCGAGGCTTTTGAACAGGATCCCGAGACTGAACTGATTGTCATGATCGGCGAAATCGGCGGTGACGCCGAGGAGCGCGCGGCTGCATATATCAAAGAACATGTCACCAAGCCCGTGGTGGGTTACGTGGCGGGCTTCACCGCCCCCGAAGGCAAGACCATGGGTCACGCGGGTGCTATCGTCTCCGGTTCTTCCGGGACTGCGGCCGCCAAGAAAGAAGCCCTCGAGGCTGTCGGGGTGCGCGTCGGCAAGACTCCGAGCGAAACCGCGCGCATCGCTCGCGAAATCATGCAGAGCAAATAGTTTTTCCTAGTTCTCTACACGGGTGCGGTCGGAACTGAGGTTTCGGCCGCGCCCTTTTTTGGCTGATTGCCCGGGTGTTCCGGCAGGGATTGTTTCTTAAATCGGGGTTGGTGGTTATATAGGCCAGCAACGTCGATTTAATCGCGAATTTCTATCGCTTAAGCCGAAACCCTGCCGTGCCTTCGTGGGCGGCCTCTTCGGTGTGGCAAGTCCGCGAGGTTCTGTGGGTTTCCTATACTTAGGTGGGACGAGGCGCGGCTCACGGCGCCGGGGAGGAGAGTTATGGACGCACGGTCTAACCGTCCTGGTCAGCGTCCCCCGACTCGTCCGGGGAGGCGTCAGCGTCGCGTCAACACCGCTCCTGACGGCCAATCTCTGCCGACCGAGCCCAGCGAGGAACGCACAGGTTCGCCCGCGTCCCTGACCGGTGCCGGTTCTGCGGGACTGAACGCGACAAAACGTTTTCGCCGCCTTGATTTCCGCTCTGTTTTCCGTTCTGTATTTCGCAAACCTACCCGCGCGGAATTGTTCCCTGCGGGAACTTGGCGCTCCCTGTGGCTGGGATTCCAGACTTGGGCAATCAGTTGGGCGGTGCTGGTGCTTCTGGCGATTGCGGTGTGGATGCCCACAGCGACCACACCTTCCGAAGAAGGTACGAAGTGGAGCGATGCCCTGGCGGTGGGCAATGCTATTTTTGCCGCCGCATTCCGTGCCGAGTTTTCCAGCGAAACGATGCGTTTTTCCCTCACCCCGTGGGGACTCACCCTGCTGATTGGGATGATGCTGGCAGCGAGTTTGCGGGCGGCAAAACCCCCGAACGCCGCGGCTTTGGCGTGGGGTCTGTTGGCCTTCCTGGTTCCGTGCTGGGTGTGTCTGGGGTTTGCCGCAGTTTCCCTGGTGGTGTGGCGCGCCTTCATTTTTTCGTTATTTTTCGCAGTGATAGTGTTCTTTGCCGTGGCCAGACATCTGACCTGGTGGAATGTGACCGCGTTCTTTCCTGAGGGTGAACCGTGGCCGTGGCTGAGTTTGGCGAGCCGCTGCCTGCGGGTACTCGCTGCAGGCGGCGCGGCTCTTTCCGCGGTTTTTCTGGTTGCGGCCATGTTTACCGGCTGGGAGCAAATGCGCACCATCTGGACCGGACTGAAACCGGACGCGCTCGGTTCCGTGGCGATGGTACTGGTCATCCTTGCTTACCTGCCGACTTTGCTGGTGTGGAGTGCCGCGTGGATCACCGGTCCGGGCATCAGCCTGGGTCAAGGGACAGTGTTTTCTCCCGGCCAGGTCATTGGGGGAGATTTGCCTCCGGTGCCGGTGTTGGCGTGGTTGCCGGACGTGCCGGTAGGGTGGTGGCCTCTGATTTTCCCGGTGGCACTAGCGATTGGCTTGGGTCTTTACCTTGGCGGACGTCATCAGCTCGGACTGGCTGACACCGCGTTGTCTCTGGCCCTGTTCCTGGCGGGATTGCTGCTGGGCGGGCTGCTCATCGTGTGGTTTGTCAGCGGTTCACTAGGGCCGGGCCGTCTGGTGAACGTGGGTCCTCTCGGCTCGACCCTCTACGCGGGGGTGCTAGCTTGGGGGGTGCCTTTCGTGGTGACCGCCCTGCTGAATCATCCGTGGACCCGCGAAGCAACCCGGCGCTTCGCGGTGCGGGTCTCGGGCAAGAATCCGGAGGCCCTTCCCACTGCTAGAATCGACTTATGACGAAGCGAGTCTTAACGCTGCCCGGTGACCGCCCCTCCCGCCTGGTGGTGCTAATTTCCGGGGAAGGTTCTAATCTTCAGGCGCTCTACAAAGCGACCGCGAACCCCGCTTACGGCGCGGAAATAGTGGGGGTTGTTTCCGACCGGGAAACAGCCGGGGGTTTGCAATGGGCACAATCACAGGGGATTCCCACTGCCACAGTTTGTTTGGGGGACTTTCCCGATCGGGAAGCCTGGGATAGCGCGCTCACGGCAGCGGTGCAGTCCTGGGAACCGGATTTAATAGTCAGCGCCGGATTCCTAAAAATATTGGGTCCGAAATTCTTAGCTCAGTGGCCCTCCCGCGTGGTCAACACCCACAATTCGCTGCTGCCCTCTTTCGTGGGCATTCACGGACCGCGCGATGCACTGCGAGCCGGAGTGAAACTGGCGGGGGCGACGTTGTTCATTGTCGATCCGGGCATGGACACCGGCCCAATCCTGGCCCAGGTGGCGGTTCCGGTTCACGACGATGACAACCTCGAATCGTTGACTGAGAGAATCAAAGTCGCCGAACGTGCCCAGTTAGTCGACAGCGTCGGCCGGATGGTGCAGCACGGCTGGTGGATAGACGAAGTTCGTGCCGGTTTTGAAAGTGACTAGGATTGAACCGTGAGGCTTCTTTTGCGGCATCGCGGTTGCGGCTCCGAGAGAGGTCCGAATAACTGTTGATTTTTAAATACAAACGATGAACCCGATGAAGGAAGGCAAGGCAAGGTGGCGGAAACGACAAATCGGAATAGGGAAACTCAGATTCCCATCAAGCGGGCTTTGATTAGCGTGTGGGACAAAACCGGACTGGAAGAACTGGCGCAGGCTCTGGTCGAAGCCGGTGTGCAAATCATTTCCACCGGCTCCACCGCAAAAAAGATTGCGGCAGCGGGTTTCCCCGTCACCCCGGTAGAAGACGTGACGGGCTTTCCCGAATGCTTGGAAGGGCGGGTCAAAACCCTTCACCCGCACATTCACGCCGGTATCCTCGCAGATCGGCGCAAACCTGACCACGTCAAGCAACTGCAGGACCTGCAGGTCGAGCCGATAGACCTGGTGGTGTGCAACCTTTACCCCTTCGAGGACACGGTAGCCAGCGGTGCCGACTTTGACGCCTGTGTGGAACAGATTGACATCGGCGGACCTTCTATGGTGCGCGCCGCAGCAAAGAACCACCCCTCGGTGGCGGTCGTGGTGTCACCCTACGCCTACGACACCGTCATCGAAGCAGTCCGGGCAGGGGGCTTTGACCTGCGGGAACGCCGAATCTTGGCGTCTCAGGCTTTCGCGCATACCGCTGAATATGACGCTGCCATTGCTACCTGGTTTGACGACCAGATTACTCGTTTCGCCATGGAAAGTATCGGTGCGGTGGCGTCGCAAGATGAATCGGATGAGGATTCCGTGATGTCGGAATGGGTGGAGCTCTCCGGGGATCGGATTGCCTCCCTGCGTTACGGGGAAAACCCGCATCAGTCTGCGGCTCTTTACGTTGACCTTGAACAGATTGCGGACATGATGGAAGAGAATCCCGACGGGGATTGCAACTGTCCCGCCTGCGCTCATCACCCCGAGTTGGACGATATCGAGGCTTGCGACCGAGCTGGTTCGGACCCCCAGTCCAAGCCCGCTCCCGGCATCGCCAACGCGATTCAACTACATGGCAAAGCAATGTCGTTCAACAACTACACGGACGGGGACGCGGCGATACGCGCAGCTTATGACCACGCGGAGCCTTGCGTGGCGATTATCAAACACGCCAACCCCTGCGGCATTGCGGTAGCCGCTGATGTCGCTACCGCGCATCGCAAAGCCCACGCCTGTGACCCGGTCAGTGCCTTCGGCGGTGTTATCGCGGTGAACCGTCCGGTGACAGTGGAGTTGGCGAAACAGATTGCCCCGATATTCACCGAGGTAGTGCTGGCTCCGTCCTATGAGCCGGGGGCGGTGAAAGCCTTGGCGGCAAAGAAGAACCTGCGCGTGCTGCGTGTCACCCCGCCAGCCCGAGGGGCTCTGGAAGTGCGCCAGGTCAGCGGGGGATACCTGGCTCAGCAGCGTGATGACGTGGCGGAGCCGGGGGACCGTTCCAGCGGGTGGACCAAGGTGTGCGGTCCTGACGTTGACGAAGCGACCCTGCACGACCTGGAGTTTGCTTGGCAGACAATCCGCGCCACGAAGTCTAACGCCATTCTCTTGGCGCATGACGGGGCGACGGTCGGCATCGGCATGGGCCAGGTCAACCGGGTGGATTCCTGCAAACTGGCGGTGGAACGTGCCAACACCCTGGGCGGACGTGAAACCGGAGACGCCGCCGCGAGTCAAAGCGATGTGGCCGGGGGCGCTCGTGCCGAGGATTTGGCGGTGGCGGCTCCACCCGAGCGAGCTCGCGGAGCGGTCGCGGCTTCTGACGCATTCTTCCCGTTTGCCGATGGGCCGCAAATCCTCATTAACGCGGGCGTGAAAGCCATCGTGCAGCCCGGCGGTTCTATCCGCGACCAGGAAACCATTGATGTGTGTGAAAAGGCCGGGGTCGCGATGTTTACCACCGGGGTGCGTCACTTCTTCCACTAGAAGCACCGGCGGGAGCGGTGATTTGGCGATTGCCGGTCTCGCCGTCCCGTCCGATTACTGTAACCGACCCCGCAAACCGTCGAGGGATTCTTTTGAACACCACAAACCCGCCACAAACCCCCGAACCCGCCGTGCCGGACTGGCAGGCATTGGATTCAGTGACGCCTGACCAGCCCGTCTTGGTGCCTGACTCGGGTCCGCATCCGTTTGATGCCCCCAGCCGTGTCCAAGTGCTGCTGTTGGGGGCCGCGGTAGTGGTCCTGTTGGTGTTGTCCGTGGTCGGATGGTGGCAAGCGGCGGTTTGGGGTCTGGTTGTGGCGCTGCTGGCGCTGGCGGTGTTTCGCCTGACTAACCGTCATGCTTGGACCAGGGCGCGGGGAACTATATTTGATGTCACGGTACTGGTTGCGGCAGCAGCGGGGATTACCCTGGTGATGCTGGTATTGCCAGAATGAACTGCGATAACTCGATAACGGGAAAATTTAGAAAGTTGGTAAGCTAACCCTATGGCTGATGAGAGACGAAACAATCGAGATGAGATTACCACGCGGGCACAAAATCCAATGGACAAGCCCGGATGGGTGGAAGTGGACGGCGAGCGGTTTTGGCATTGCCCGCGGTTGTTTACTGCCGAGACGCACCAAACTTTACCTTGGACTTTAGAGGATCGGGTGCGCCGTCTGCCCAACGCGAAACTGTTAGACCGCAAGACCGAGCTCGGCGGGTGGCGGTCAATGACGGCTGTGGAGTTCAACGAGGATGTTCACTCGGTGGCGCGTGGCTTGATTGGGATGGGCTTGCAGCCCGGGGATCGCTTCTGCATCATGGGTCACACCTCGTATGACTGGATGCTGCTGGAATACGCGGGATTCTGCGCCGGACTGGTGCTGGTTCCCATTTATGAGACGGATTCCGCGGAACAAATCGCGTGGATTCTAGAGGATTCCGACCCCTCTCTGGTGGTGTGCGAAACGAACGCGATGCGTGAGCTGGTCAGCTCGAAACAGGATTGCGGCCGTAGTTTGAAAAACGTGTTGTGCCTGGAAGATTCCGCGGTAGTCAGAATCAAAAAGGCCGGTATGGACGTTCCCGATTTCCAGGTTGATGAGCGTTCTCATGCGGTGACCATCGACGATTTGGCCACGATTGTGTATACGTCCGGGACCGCCGGAAAGCCCAAAGGCGTGGAAATCACGCACGGGAACTGGATGGAACTGCTGGCCAACGGCATGAAGTGGATGCCAGAAATCGCGGGGTATCCGTCCTCTCGGCTGCTGGTGTTCCTGCCTCTGGCTCACGTTTTGGCTCAATACCTGCAGTTGATTCAAGTGTGGGGGGCGGGCACCCTGGGTCATGCTCCCAATATCCGCAACCTCATTACAGACCTGCAGGAATTCGCACCGTCCTACGTGATGGTGGTGCCGCGGGTGTTGGAAAAGATTTACAACACGGCTCAGGTCCAAGCCCGAGCGCACCGGATTTCGCGGATCTTGTTCTCTCGGTCGGTAAAGGTCGCCGAAGCGTATTCACGGGCTTTGGATACCGCGGAAGGTCCCAGCCGGCGGCTGCGGACGAAACGTTTGGTGTATTCCCAGTTGGTTTATCGCCGGATTTTGTCGCTGTTTGGGCCGAATCTGAAGTTTGTGATTTGCGGCGGGGCGCCGTTGAGCGAAGAACTCGGGCACTTTTTCCGCGGCATCGGAATGCCGGTGTTGGAGGGCTACGGTTTGACCGAAACCTGCGCGCCGCTGTGTTTCAACAACATTAAGAATTACCGTATCGGCACGGTCGGGCCCGCCGTGGCATCTACTGACCTAAAGATTTCCTCCACCGGCGAGCTGCTGGCAAAGAGTCCGGCCATCTTCCATCGCTACCACAACAATCCGGAACAGACCGAGGCCGCTTTTGAAAACGGCTGGTTTAAGACCGGCGATTTGGCCACCATTGATCAGGACGGTTTCGTCAGGATTACGGGACGCGCCAAGGACATCATCGTCACTGCCGGGGGCAAGAACGTGGCTCCTTCCGTGCTGGAAGATCCGCTGCGTCAGTATGCCCTGATTAACGAAGTGTTGGTGGTAGGCGAGGGGATGCCTTTCGTGTCCGCCCTGATTACCCTGGATACGGATATGTTGCCGACCTGGCTAAAGAACCACGGTATGCCTACGATGGACGCGCTGACCGCCTCCAAGGATCCCCAGGTCCTCCAGGCGATTTCGCGAGCGGTGGAACGGGTAAACGCCCGCGTGTCCCGCGCCGAATCTATTCGTAAGTTCAAGGTTTTGCCGACCGCCTTTACCGTCGAGAACGGTCTGCTGACCCCGTCGATGAAAGTCAAGCGCAAGGAGGCTGCCGCGGCGTTTGCTGCCGAAATTGAGGAACTTTACGCTGACAAGCTGGTGAAGTAAGGCCGCTGAGTCTTCGCGGGAAGCCAATCGCAACTCCGGGGGAAACTTTCCTGGAAATTTATCTCGATATCGAGTAAAATTTCGGTGGTGGCGGTAAGCCCGGAAAATTGACCTCTACAAGGAGTAAAAATGGCGAAGATCAAAGTGGAAAATCCGGTTGTCGAACTCGATGGCGATGAGATGACCCGCATTATTTGGCAACAGATTCGCGAAAAACTCATTTTGCCTTACCTGGATGTGGACCTGAAGTACTACGACTTGGGTATCGAAAATCGCGACAAGACTGAGGACCAGGTCACTGTCGATTCCGCCAATGCCATTAAGAAGTACGGTGTGGGCGTGAAGTGCGCGACCATCACCCCTGATGAGGCCCGCGTGGAGGAATTCGGACTGAAGAAAATGTGGAAGTCCCCCAACGGCACTATCCGCAACATTCTGGGCGGGGTCATTTTCCGCGAACCCATCATCATGCAAAACGTCCCCCGATTGGTGAAGGGCTGGGACAAGCCGATTGTGGTGGCGCGTCACGCGTTCGGCGACCAGTACAAGGCGACCGACTTTAAGGTTCCCGGTGCCGGCAAGGTCATGTTGAGCTGGGTGCCTGATGATGGCAGCAAGCCCATAGAGCACGAGGTGATTCATATGCCCGAGGCGGGCGGCGTCACCATGGGCATGTACAACTTCAACGATTCCATTCGGGATTTCGCCCACGCCTGCTTTAACTACGCTCTGGTACGGAAGTATCCGGTGTATCTCTCCACGAAGAACACGATTCTCAAAGCGTATGACGGCCAGTTCAAAGACATTTTCGCTGAAATCTATGAAACCGAATTCAAGGCCAAGTTTGAGGCCGCCGGTTTGCTCTATGAACATCGGTTGATTGACGACATGGTCGCGAGCTCCCTGAAGTGGCACGGCGGCTACCTCTGGGCTTGCAAGAACTATGACGGTGATGTCCAGTCCGACACAGTGGCGCAGGGGTTCGGGTCGCTGGGGTTGATGACTTCCGTGCTGATGACCCCGGACGGGCGCACGGTTGAGGCCGAGGCGGCTCACGGCACGGTGACGCGCCACTACCGGGCTTGGCAGCGCGGGGAAAAGACCTCCACTAACCCGATTGCCTCTATCTATGCCTGGACGCGTGGGCTGGCGCATCGCGGCAAGCTCGATAACACTCCGGCGGTCATTGAGTTCGCCGAGACCCTCGAGGACGTCATTGTGAAGACTGTCGAGGGCGGTCAGATGACCAAGGACCTGGCGCTGTTGGTCGGCGGGGACACTCCCTGGTTGACCAGCGACGACTTCATGAATGCGTTGGATGAGAATCTGCAGGCTCGCTTGAGTTAGCAGGCTCCTGGGGAATTCCGCGGGCTTCCGCGGAATTCCCCATTTTTAGGGTGATTTTGCTACGGTCTGGTTTTGCTCTGGTAGCCTGAAGTCCTTTGTGGTGGGCGCTCCTCCCCAATTCGAGATTTGCCTGGTTCCCCGGTCTGAGGACGGATTTGCAGGTTACTACCCCGGTATGAGGTTTAGAGGGCGCGAGCGGGGCCGCAGTTGCTTATGCTTACTGAGCAAATGAAATCACTATGCTTACGCTAAACACCACGACAGGAGGGAATCTATTGTCGTTCGTAGGAAGATCCTGGCGTTACGTCGCCCGGAAACGAATCAAAACCATCATCATTTTCGCTATTTTCCTGGCGATGTCTACGGTGCTGATGTCCGCTAACGCGGTGTCCCGCGCTACTGACGCCACTGCGGCGGAAATCGATGCGAAAACCGGGCAGGGCTTCGTGTTGGGGAACAACCCCCAGTTCAACACCGGCACCCCGCGGGGCGCGGGGAACGTGAAGCCCGCGGATATTAAAAAGATTGCCGGGATGGATGGGGTAGAGAACTATGTCGCCCGCCAGAACGTCACCGCGGACCTGGTGGATGCGAAGGCCCAAAAGCTCGACCGTCAAGACTATGACGAAACTAAGGAAGCCCAGTTCGGCAACGCCGTGAACGTGTGGGGAGTCAACGACACCAAGATGGACAATAACTTCCGCTCCGGGGCGTTGAAGCTGGTGGCGGGCCGCCACCTGAACGCTCAGGACAAAAACAAATCCATCATCAACGAGGACTTGGCGAAAGCCAATAACCTGACTATCGGCAGCAAACTGAAACTCAAGGGCAACCCTTATGACGCCGATAACCAAAACCACTCGACTAATGAAGTCACCACCGAAATCGTCGGACTTGTGTCCGGATCGAACGCGGACCGGGCGGTATCACGTAACGAGCTGTTCTCTAACACCGTGTTCACCGACCTGGACACCACCCGGACTCTGTACAACGTCACGCCCGCGACCGAAATCTATCAAGACGCGAACTTCTTTGTGAAGAAGGGTGCCAACTTTGACGACGTGGTGAAAGCCGCCTCCACCAAAGACATCGACTGGCGCAGCTACCAGCTGACCCGTTCTACCCAATACCTCTCGGGCATCACCGGCGCGATTGACGGGGTCCGCAGCGTCATGAACACCACCACGATTGCGACCTTTGTGCTGGCCGGGGCCATTTTGGCGCTGGTGCTGTGCCTGTGGCTAAACGAACGCAAGAAAGAGACGGGAACCCTGCTGTCGATGGGGGTGACGAAAGCGAGCATTATGGCACAGTACGGCCTGGAGCTTATCTTTATTGCCATCCCTGCTTTCGCTCTGTCCTACTTTGGGGCGGGAATGCTGGCGCAGGGCATGGGTACCTCCGTGCTGTCCTCGGTCAATCACCAAGCCGCCCAAGAAATGGCGAAGGCTGGCCAGTTCGGGGCGGATATGGAATCTTCGGCGTCTATGAAGACCTTAGAGAAACTCACTGTTGACCTGAGCCTGGCCTCCGCTACCCAGGTTGCGGTTATGGTGCTGGTCCTGATTGCGATTGTCGTGGTCATTGCGTCCCTACCGATGCTGCGCAAGAGCCCGCGTGCCCTGTTGGTGGATAACAAATGAACGGGGTGTGGTCACGATCTTGGCGTTCGGTCGTCCGTCGGCCGCGGCGCAGCCTGCTGATGGTGGCGATTATCACCTTGGTGTTTACCGCCCTGGTGGCCCAGTCCGGGGTGAAATCCACCATGTTGAGTGTGCGTGATGCCATCAGTTCCAACGTTTTGGCGGGGTTCACCGCTACCAGCCAAACCGGTCAGCTCCCCGACCAGGCCCGGAAACAACTGGCTGATTTGCCGGGGGTGAAACGTCACGCTTATGAGGGCGAGGCGGCGGCGAAACCGGAGAATGCGAGCCTGGTCAGCGCCGCCGGGGGGATTCAGCTGGATCCCGAGTTCGGCGGGGATCTGATAGGAATCAAAGGCACCAGTGATTCATCGTTGAGCCCGGAGTTCTTGGGGAAAATCTATACCCTGGAACAGGGTTCTCACATCGGTAAACCTGGTGTCGAGGCAATGATTCACCGCGACTTCGCCCAGAAAAATTCTCTGCACCTGGGAGACACCCTGGAACTGCGCCACGAAAACACGCTGGTGCGGCTAAAGATTGGGGGGATTTATTCCGGGAAAGCCGAAAACCGCACCGGGATGCCTTCGGGAAACTCTGAAAACCAGGTGTTCACGAACCTGGATGCCCTGCAAAAGCTCGGTGGTCAGGTCAGTACGGCACGTTACTTTACCGAACGGGCTGACCAGTTGCCCCAGGTCCTGAAAGCGGCCCAGGCCACGGCCCCAAAGCTGAGCCTGGAAAACAATTCGGCGCAGTTCGCCGATGTACTCCAAGCCATTTCCGGAGTCGATCAGATGCTGGGAATGCTGCTGTGGGGATTCTGCCTGGCGGGAGCCCTGGTTTTGGCCCTGGTGGCGACGTTCTGGGTGCGTTCGCGACTGCCCGAGATTGGCATCCTGCTATCCCTGGGCAAGACGAAACTGGAAGTCGGGTTGCAGTTCCTCCTGGAGGCGGTCCTGTTCGGAGCCATCGGCGCCGTGTTGGCAGTCATCCTGGGACGATTGCTGTCAAACAGTTTGGGTCAGCTGGTGCTGTCCAAAGCCGGAAATGAGACGTTAGCGGCGTTAGCGCCCGCCAACGGAATCGCGGGGAATGCGATGTCCCTGGGCCTTGGTTTCCTGGTCATCATCATCGCGCTGGGGCTGGCGTTGTTCCCCATCATGCGTCAAACCCCGAAAACTATTCTTTCCAAGCTGAGTTAAGGAGAAAAAATGAGCATTTTACAGTTGGATCAAATCGATTACACCTACAAAGGGGCAGGAGCAAAAGTCCTGGACAACGTCAACTATGAGTTTGAGAAGGGCAAGTTCTATGCCATTCTGGGAGCCTCCGGGGCCGGCAAATCCACCATGTTGAGTTTGTTAGCCGGGCTGGATGCCCCGACCGCGGGCACGGTCCGTTTCGACGGAGAGGACATCGCGAAAAAGGGCTATTCTTACCATCGCAAGCACCAGATTTCCCTGGTGTTTCAAAACTACAACCTCATCGACTACCTGACCCCGCTAGAGAACCTGCGTCTGGTCAACTCGAAAGCCAGCACGGATATGTTGGAAAAGCTGGGCTTGGACGCGAAAGAAGCGAAACGCAACGTCCTGCTGCTTTCCGGCGGTCAGCAACAGCGGGTCGCTATCGGGCGTGCCCTAGTGTCACAAGCGCCGGTCATTTTGGCTGACGAACCGACCGGCAACTTGGACGAGACGACCGCCGCGGGAGTGACGGAAATCCTCCAGAAGGCCGCTCACGAGGAAGGCAAGTGCGTCATCGTGGTAACCCACTCGAAAGAGCTGGCCCGCAACGCCGACGTGACCCTGCGGTTGCAGCGGCGCAAACTTGTAGAGCTGTAAAAGTTCTTGCCTCCGGTGAGTGACTCGCCGGAGGCAAAACTATATTTAGAAGCTGATAACGCCAAACGTTTTCAGCACGCTGGTGATAAAGATGGCCACCAGCAGGATAGGAGCGATGTATTTAATCATCACGCTCCACAGCCCCGAGTGCTTGAAGTCCCCGGAGACACGCACCTCGTCGATGAGGACTTCAGGTTTGCGTATCCACCCAAAGAACAGGCACATCAGCAATCCGCCCAGAGGCATCATCACCGAGCTGGTCAAGAAGTCCAGGAAGTCCAGTATGGTTGAACCGGCCCCGAGAGGCTGGATAAAGGACAGTGAACTGTAGCCCAGGGTCACGATGATTCCCGTAGCGCTCAGCACTATAACGGTGACTAACAACGCCTTGCGCCGTTTCCATTCCAAGGTGTCTTGCAGAATGGATACACAGGCCTCAACCAGGGAAATCATGCTGGTCAGAGCCGCAAACATGACCAGCAGGAAAAACACGAAACCGATGACGGTGGCGATGCCACCAAACTTTTCAAACACCTTCGGGATAACCAAGAACATCAGGGACGGCCCCGAATTCTTGGCCACCTCGTCAGCGGAACCCAGGGTCGCGAACGTAGCGGGGATAATCATCAGCCCCGCTAACAGGCTGATCCCCAGCGTTGTGGTGGTCGTTTGGAAAGCCGAGGACGTAATGGAGACGTCCTTTTTCATGTAAGACCCGTAAGTGACCATCGTCGCCGCGGCCAGTGACAGACCAAAGAACGTTTGGCCCAGGGCGGCGATGAGCAGCTCTAGTGAAAACTTAGAAAAATCGGGGACCACGAAGTATTTCAGGCCCTCCAGAGCGCCGGGCTGGGTCAAAGTAAAGATGCCAATCAACAGCGAAACCAGAATCAACGCCGGCATCATAATCAGGTTGGCACGTTCCACCCCGCCGTTGACTCCCAGCGCCACTATGATGAACGAAATCGCTCCGAACAGCAGCATGAACGCCACGGACTGTGGACCGTCAGAGATAAACGCCCCGAAGCTCTCGCCCCCGTCAGCCAGCTCTTTTGTCATGCCAGCCGCGTAAGCGAACATATAGTGGGTCACCCAACCGCCAACCACCCCGTAAAACGAGGCGATGACGAAAGGAACCGCGGCGATAAACACGCCGATGAACCGGTACTTTTTCCCGAAAGAAGCAAAGGCAGCAATGATGGACTCGCCCGTTTTTCGCCCAAGTGAAATCTCCAAAATTAGCAGCGAAACACCCAGGGTCAGCATAAAGATAAAGAACACGAAGATAAACGTGCCTCCGCCGTAGTGCGCCGCCAGGTAAGGGAAACGCCAGATAGTGCCCAGTCCGACCGCTGAACCGGCTGCCGCGAGGACGAAACCTAGTTTTCCTGACCACGAGGCTCTCTGCTCGGGGACCACACTGACATCTACCAAAATAATCTTCCTTTTTGTTCTCTCGATTTTGCGGTGGGGACAGCCGGAGGCATTTCGGTTATTGAAACTCACCGCAGGTTCTCTCCGCAGAAAATCTTACATTCCAAAACCGGAAAGACCGTATTTCGGGTTTTGTCCGGGATGCGCTCGAGGTACGGTCAGGGGTGAGTCAGTCTGGTAATCAGGGCGGTGTGTCACGTATTGATACGCTAACTTGCAGGGGATATGCCCGATTTGTAGGATAATCGAAAAATTGTTATCTGAAAGTAAGGTCAATCAATGCAGCGCGTAGCAATCAACGGTTATGGCAATTTGGGACGCGGCGTCGAAAAAGCTCTGGGGCTCACCTCGGATTTAGAGCTGGCGGTAGTGTTTACCCGCCGTAATCCCCAGTCGGTGAAAACTCTTGGCGCGCCGGTGGCCAGCGTGGAGGATATGCCCGATTACACCGATGACATCGATGTTTGCATTAACTGCGGCGGCTCTGCCACGGACTTGATGGAACAGGGAGTCGCGACCAGCCAGTGGTTTCACACCGTGGATTCCTTTGACACCCACGCGCGCATTCCTGAATATTTTTCCCGCATTGATGCGGCGGCCCAGGCCGCGGGACACTGCGCCATCATCAGCTGCGGCTGGGATCCGGGGCTGTTCTCCATGTTGCGCGTGCTGAGTGACGCCGTTTTGCCCTCAGGGTGCACCACTACCTTTTGGGGACGTGGGGTGTCACAAGGGCACTCCGATGCGATTCGTCGCCTGGATGGGGTAGTGGATGCCCGCCAATACACCGTTCCTGTCCCCGATACCGTGGCGGCGGTGCAGGCGGGGCATGCCGGGGAACATAGCGCTCGCCAGATGCATACCCGTGAGTGTTTCGTGGTGGCCGAGCCCGGGGCAGATACCGCCCGGATTGAAGCGGAAATCAAAGCCATGCCCAACTATTTTGCCGACTATGACACCACCGTGACTTTTATTACTGCCGCGGAGATGGCGCAAAACCACAGCGGGATGCCCCACGCCGGCCGGGTCATTCGCACCGGCTGCACTTCGCCGGAGGTCCGGCAATCCTTGACGTTTAGCCTGGAACTTGATTCCAACCCCGAGTTCACCGGCTCCGTGTTGGTCGCAGCGGCGCGGGCGTGCGCCCGGAAAGCCGCCCGAGGCGAAACTGGGGCGTTCACCATGCTGGACGTGACCCTCAGCGAGCTGTCTCCCCGTGATTCGGGGGAGTTGCGCCGCGAAATGCTGTAGGGGCAAGTACCCGGTGTCGGCCCGCCCTGGTGCCCTGCCAGGGCTAAATCCGTGGTGTTTTTGTGACCGTTGTGAAACAAGTGAATCCAAAGGGGAAAACACCGCGAAAAAATCAAGAATTGTTTGCTAACTCGCTGACAAATGCGCTAAATTTGCGTAGTCTCTAATGGAGGATTTCACCAAAGTGAAATCGACGATCTATCCGAAAGGAATCACATGTCTGTGAATCGTACTGAACTTGTTGCTGAGATTGCTAAGAAGGCTGGCCTGTCCAAGACCGAAGCTGACGGTGCGCTGTCTGCCTTCCAGGAAATCCTGATTGACTCCCTTAAGAAGGGTGAAACCGTCAAGGTGACCGGTTTGATGAACGTGGAGCGCGTTTCTCGTGCTGCCCGCACCGGCCGCAACCCCCGCACCGGCGAAGAAATCAAGATCCCCGCTGGTTACGGCGTTAAGATTTCTGCTGGCTCCACCCTTAAGAAGGCTGTGTCCAACAAGTAATCGACTAATCTCGTACAAAAGCGGCCGCCCCAGTGGCGGCCGGCTTTGTTTTTATGCGGGTTTTCTGTTGGGTGGTGGTTTGAAATCTGCGATTAAATCGGGGTTGGTGGTTATATAGACCAGCAACCCCGATTTAAACGCAAATTAGCAACAACCGGGGTTGTGTCCCGCGAGTTGCCAGGGCGGTTACAATGGTGGCATGAGCGAAACAACTGCGGGCCAACCCCTGACTCAAGGCGGCACGGCGGTGCTGGAACGCACCGAAACCGAGCTGAAACGCAACCCTGGCGACAACGAACGTTACGCCCACTACGTGCGCAAAGACCGGATCACCGCCTCGGCGGTGACCGGCCAAGCCGTCATCGCCCTGTGCGGTAAAGTCTGGGTCCCGATGCGTGACCCGAAGAATTTCCCAATCTGTCCGGCGTGCAAAGAAATCATGAAATCCATGAATGGGGACCACAACGGTCAACCTGGCTGGCCTTTCTTTGGCGGCTCTGACAGTTAAAGTTCCACGTATTCCGTGGGGATAGCCACTTCGCCCTCGCTCAGGCGCCATGCCTGATAAGGCAACTCATTACGGGCCTCGATATGGCGCTGTTGGGTGCGCTGCAGGGCATCGGGGCCGATCCAAGATTTGTCGATAGCCCCGCCGACCACGAAGTCCTTTTGCAGCGGGCGGGCATCGCGGCTCGCCAAGTATTTCGCGGCGGCCTCCCGGTTCGGAGCCGTCACCAGCAGCTCGGTAGTGGCGGTGTGATCCTCGATGACACGTCCCGCCCACTTCAGCCCACCCCGAGTCGATTTCTCAGCTGACTGTTTTGCCACAGATTCCAGATTTCCGTTTGCGTCCTCGCGGGCGACCAGCTTGTAAACCAGGGCGGCAGTCGGGATTCCCGAACCGGTCACCAGTTTGGTGCCCACCCCGTAGGAATCGACCGGAGCCGCTCCCAAACCTGCGATAGCGTATTCGTCCAGGTCGTTGGTTACTGTAATCTTGGTGGAAGTCGCTCCCAAATCATCGAGCTGTTGGCGGACTTTAAACGCCCCCGCCACCAGGTCGCCCGAATCCAAACGGACCGCGCCCAGCTCCCCACCGGCGGCTCTAGCAATCCGCACCGCTTTCTCGACTGCTGCGGTCACGTTGTACGTGTCTACCAGCAGCGTTGTGTCCGGACCCATCGACTCAATCTGAGCGGTGAAAGCGGCTTCTTCATCCTCGAACAGCAGGGTAAAGGCGTGGGCAGCGGTGCCGATAGCGCGAATCCCGTACCGTTTTCCGGCCTCCAAGTCAGAGGTGCCTTGAAAACCGCCAATTTGGGCGGCGCGGGCGGCGGAAACTGCTGCCCGCTCATGCACCCGGCGCGCGCCCATATCCAGGCAGGGCCGACCGTGAGCAGCGATAGTCATCCGGGACGCCGCAGATGCTACCGCGCAGTCGAAGTTGAGAATCGACAGCAGGTAGGTTTCCAACAGGCAGGCTTCGGCAAAAGTCCCGCGCACCGTCAAAATTGGCGAGTTCACCATGAATACTTCGCCTTCGGGATAGCCGAAAATGTCGCCGGAGAACTCGTAATTTTCCAGGAACTTAATCGTCGTCGGCCCGACTATTTTGTTATCAGACAGGTACTTTAGTTGGGAGTCATCGAAACGAAACCGCTTGAGCCCCTCCAAAATCCGCGCCACTCCAGCCATCACCAGAAAACGCCGGGAGGAGGGAAAACGCCGGGTAAAAATTTCGAACACGCATTGGCGCTGCCCCATCCCGTGTTCCAAAGCGGAGTCAACCATGGTCAGCTCATACATATCGGTCAGCAGAGAAGTCGTTTCGCGCGTATTCATAGGTATAACTATAGTCGTGCACGCCGGGTTTTCCGTTTTCGCCCAGAAGCTCCCTGGCGCTCAGCGCCTTTGCTGTGCCGCGAGGGTAGGTCCAGCCAGAATCTGTTAATCCCGGCCACCGGCGGCGAGAGCCGGTAGCATAAAGCTATGAGCAAGGAAGATGCTGCTTCTCGAAAAAACGTAGTTCCCCGAGTGTCAAACTCGCATAAGCTCGGTAGCGGCCGGGTGACCAGGGTCGTTGTCGCCCTCCTGGTGGTGCTGCTCCTGGCCGGTTTGGTAGGTCTGCTGGTGCTCTAGGATAGCCCCGGCGTTTTTGCTTCGGGGCGCGGTAATCCTGCGCGCCTGGGAGAAAACCTTTAACCTTAAAACGTGAGTATTGTCGAACCCGGTACCGAATACGCTCCGTCCTCGGTCGCCCAGCTGGACCGGGTGCTTCCCGGTCAGTGGAACACGGTGGTGTGGAATGATGCCGTGAACCTGATGAGCTATGTGACGTGGGTGTTCAAAACCTATTTCGGGTACTCGCACGAGCGCGCTGAGCGGCTGATGAAGGAAGTTCACTTTAACGGTCGGGCGGTAGTCAGTGCCGGAACCCGTGAACAAATGGAGGCCGATGTGTTGGCTATGAGCGAATACGGTCTTTGGGCGACGCTCGAACAGGAAGCCGATTGAGGGGAGCCGGACACGATGCGTGCATTTGCAGCGCTGAACGCGCCTTCAGAAGGGTGGTTCAGCAGGGTTGAACCGCATGAGGCGGCTTTGCTAGCGGGGATTTTCGAGGAACTGGCTGACGCGATGGAGGCCGAAGAAAAGCGCGACGTCCTGGACATGATGGGGGTGGACCTGGATCCCAGCTCCCCGAAAGAACACACTCTCATGTTTGAGAAGCTCCTGGGCGTGGACACGGTATCTTCTATCTCGTCCCGTCCTGAAATGCACGGCGCGAGCGAGGACCCGGAGACGGAACCTGAACAGCCCCGCGAACGCACTTCTGAACCCGCCGCTCCCCAGCGAGGAAACACTGGCTTTGAACCGAACTCACGGGGCATGACCGACGACCAAACCTTGGCGGCGCTGGACTTTGACCCCCTGGGTCCGCGTCCGTGCCCGGCAAACCCCTACATTGCGGCAATCTTGCGCCCGATGAGCCAAGATCCGGAGGAAGCGGCGGAACTACGCGCCTTGACCACTCCGGACTTGGCAGCGAAAAAGGCTGCCTCCATGCGAGTGGTCGCTGATAGTCTGCGGTGGGCCGCCAACGGCGACGGTGCGGTGGTGGTGAAACCGGAGACGTTGAAAGTGTGGGTTACCGCCATCAACGATGCGCGACTGGCTCTGGGCTGGTCCTTGGATATCGATAACGACACTAGGGCCGAAGAAGTCGAGCTGATGGCTGAATCTGACCCGGAGGCAGGGGTTTACACGGCTTACGAAATCACCATAGCCAGCATCTATAATGCTTTGTCATGGTGGCTGGAAACGTTGATGCATGCCGTTGACGGTTGAAACACAAAGGAATTGATAGTGAATAACGCACCCATTGGGATTTTTGATTCCGGGTTGGGCGGGCTGACCGTGGCTCGTTCCATCATCGACCAGTTACCCGGAGAATCTGTGATTTATATCGGGGATACCGCCAACAGTCCCTACGGCACTAAACCCGTGGAACGAGTCAAAGAATTATCCCTGAACGTCATGGACAAACTCGTGGAACGTGGGGTAAAAATGCTGGTCATCGCCTGTAACACGGCATCGGCTACGGCGGTATTTGCGGCACGTTCAAAGTATGACGCCCTGGGGATTCCCGTCCTGGAGGTCATTTCGCCCGCCGTGCATCGCGCGGTTTCCGCCACGCGAAACGGACGCATCGGGGTCATCGCTACCCACACCACTATTGAAACGGAAACCTATCAACGTGCCTTGCACGCTTACCAGCAAGCGCAGGTCAGTGCGAAAGCCTGCCCGGCATTCGTGGATTTTGTGGAACGCGGTATCACCTCGGGGCCAGAGTTGTTAGCGGTGGCGCGAGAATACCTCGAACCGATACGCGACGCGGGGGTGGACACTCTGGTGCTGGGCTGCACCCACTATCCGCTCCTCTCCGGCGTCATCAGCTACGTTATGGGACCGGAGGTGACCCTGGTGTCCTCGGCGGAAGAAACCGCCCATGACGTCTATCGTCAGCTGTTGGACAAAGACTGGTTGAACACTGAGGACTGCGCGGGTACACCGAACCCCCGCTACCAGTTCTTGGCAACGGGGGACACACAAACTTTCACGCGGCTGGCTCGCAGGTTCTTGGGACCAGAGGTCACCGCGGTCGAGCGCGTGTGAGAATCAGATTACTGACCCTTAGGCGTAAACGTCGAGACCGCCTTGGGGGTTCATGACCTTTAGCGCAGCGGCTGCCGTAGCAGCTTTTGTCGCGGTGGCTGTCTGAGCGGCAACCGCGGTCACCATCAGGGCTTTCATCGTTTCTGCGTCCATAATCGGCGCAGCACCAGAAATCGGGTTCATGGCTCCATCCTTTCCTTAGTACGTTGGATAGCCGTCACAGCATGACATCGAGGTTCGAATTCGATGACTTGTAGGTGTGGGGCAAATCCGCGTGGGTCGGTTGCGAGGCGCCAACGACGGGCTTGAACTCAGCAACATTGCCGTTCAACGCACCGTGAGTACCAGTAGCCGCAGCCTCGGTTTTCGAGGTGTTCGAGATGGGTTCTGGCTTTTCTGCTTTCGCGCTCGGCTCCGGGGCAGGGCGCGTGAAAGCCTGATTTGTCAATGCGGGGTTCAGAGCCCCGACTACATCAGTTGAAAGCATTTTTTCCTCCTGAAACTCTGGCGAAGTTAAACAACTCCGCGAGGGCAATCCTTTGCCCTCACTAATTATTGTGCCATTTCGGCCCGCGAAAGGCTAGACTTCGGGGGAAAATCAAAGAAAAATTCCCCATCCTTTCAGGCGATTTTCAGACTTTGTCAGGACAATCGGGGCGATTGTGGTTTTTTGTGTTCCGCAGCGGGGTGCTTTCCCGGACCTCGCGGCGCAATCACAGGGTGATTCGGGTGCGGACTCCCAACATGGCTTCGAGCTGTGGAGCTATCTGAATGAAGGCTTTGGCGCGGTGTGAAATAGTGTTCTTGGCCTCATGGCTCAGTTCGCCATTGGTGACATCCTGGCCGTCCGCGATAAAAATCGGGTCGTATCCGAAACCGTTTTTGCCCTTCGGCTCCCGCACCAGGCGTCCGCCCATAACCCCGTTTCCTAGGTATGTTCCACCTCCCGGGACCAACAGCACCGCGGCACAGATGAATGCCGCCGTGCGATAGCCATCATCGATGTCCTGCAGCTGGTTCAACAGCAGTTCCAGGTTGGCCCGGTCGTCCCCGTGGTGTCCGCACCACCGAGCCGAAAAAATTCCGGGGGCGCCGCCCAAAATGTCCACGCTCAAACCGGAATCGTCAGCCAGAATCGGCACGTCCACCAGACTGGCTAGAGCACGCGCCTTAATCAGGGCGTTGGCAGAAAAAGAGGTACCGTCCTCGCGCGGTTCAGGAGCCCCCAGCGTACCCGAGGCGACAATTCCTCCCGGGTGCAGGCTCGGCACCAAGGGACGCAAAATCTCCTCTACTTCCCGAACCTTGTGGGCATTGCCCGTAGCCATCACCACCTGTGCCTCCGGCGGCACTTTCAGTTTCTGAGCGTCCTTATCCCGTAAATCCGGCACAGAAGTCAAAATACTCACGCGATTACTCCATCTGTTAGCGTCAACACCGCACCGGGCGCACTATCTACTGCCGCGCGCTGCAATCTGGTCAAATCATGGCAACCGGCCTGGGCCAAATCCAATAAAGCGTCCAGCTCTGCGCGGCTAAACGGCGCGCCCTCCGCGGTTCCCTGCACCTCCACCAGAGTTCCTGAGCCTGTCATCACCACATTCATGTCGGTTTCGGCACGGGAATCTTCCTCGTAGGGCAAATCCAGGCGCGGCGTGGAATCAATGATCCCCACCGAAATGGCACAAACCGAGTCGCGTGTGGGATTGCCGGGAATAAAACCGTTGTCCCTACCCACGGCGATGGCGCGCTGCAAGGCAATCCAAGCCCCGGTAATCGAGGCGGTGCGAGTGCCCCCATCGGCTTGCAAAACATCGCAGTCTATCGCAATCGTGTTCTCACCCAACGCGGCGTAATCCACCGAAGCGCGCAGCGCCCGTCCAATGAGCCGGGAAATCTCTGAGGTGCGCCCGCTGATTTTCCCCTTGACCGACTCGCGGGTATTGCGAGTATCGGTAGCGCGGGGGAGCATGGCGTACTCAGCCGTGACCCAGCCCAAACCGGAGTCCTTGCGCCACCGGGGAACCCCTTCCGTCAAGCTGGCCGAACACAACACTCGGGTGTTCCCGCAAGATACCAACACGCACCCTTCCGGGGCACTGACCCAATCCATGTGTAGAGTCACTTCGCGGAGCTGGTCCACCCGGCGGCCGTCTGCACGCTCAATCATCTCAGTCATAATCCCAGTCTATTATTTCTGAGTCGGGAGAGTGCATTGGGGCAGCTCAGAGGTCTTTCCATCGCGTATCTTTTGCACCACGTCCAGCGCTTCGGGAAACGTCCCGATTTTCGCTACCGTCAGTCCTTTCGGGATGTTGCCCACAACTTCGTTGCAGTTCTGGGCCGGGGCCAGGAAAAACTTGGCTCCGTCAGCCTTTGCTCCCGCCATCTTTTGCTCAATTCCGCTGATGGGGCCGACTTTACCGGCCAGGTCGATAGTCCCGGTCCCGGCAATGACCGATTTCCCGGTCAGGTGTTCGGGTGTGAGCTGCTCCACTATCCCCAGGGCAAACATGGTGCCCGCGGAAGGTCCGCCCACGTCTTGAAGGTGAAAAGTGATGTCCAGAGGAACGTCCACGTCCGAAGCTAAATAGATGCTGAGCTGCGAGCCTTTCCCGATTTTGCCGTTCGCTTTCTTGACCGGAGCGGTTTTCATGCTCACCGTCTGGGCTTCGCCGTTGCGGATGATACCGAGTTCAACAGTGTCGCCGCTCGGCACTGTGTCCAAGAACTTGCGCAAGTCCTCAACAGTGTGGACCTTCAGCGGGGTTTGACCGGGACGGGCAATGGTTTGCACCACGTCTTTCTTACGTAAAATGCCGGCTGCGGGCGAGTCTTTGGCGATCTCGGCGACAGACCAGGTGATGTTCACGTCATACCCCAAGGATTCCAGCGCCACCGCTTCGGCGGAGAGCTGGGATTGGTCCATCTGTTGCACCCCGAGCTTCTTAATGTCTTTGCTGGAGACATTGCGGGGGTAGACCATTTCTTCGGGCAAGATGGTGGTATTTGGGCTAAACGCCGCCACAATCAGGTCCCAACCGCTGACCATAGAGCCGGGTCCCCCCAGGGAGGAAACCGTGGTCATGCGCAGTTCTCCGTTGTTGTCTGGATAGGTTTTCGCGCCTTTCACCTCGATGAGGGGGGTTTGCTTATCGTCCTTGCCCAGCACGTCAAAGGTCGGTCCCGGATAGTTGATGACCACAGGATAGGAATAGAGGAACAGAAAATACCCGCCCAGGACGATGAGAGCAAAGCTCAGGACCCAACGGCTCAAAGACCATCGGGAGCGGGGGCGAGTGGGCGCGTCAGCAGGGACTTCTGGCGGCGAATCAGTTTTGGATTCGAGCGTCAGTGAATCTTCGGGGGCAGGCGTATCCGCTCCCTTATCCAGCGCATCGGTGTTCATCACGGATACTATAGTCTCATGGATGAAAGTGAGATGCCTGACTGGGCCGAAATGCTGCGCCAGGTCTTTGGCGAGGAAAAAGCCCGCGAGATGGAGGAAAAGCTCCGTTCCGGCACCCCGTTCTCGGCGTTTTCCGGAGGGGAGGGTATTTTTGCTTTCCCGCTGCAGTCCCTACTGTCCAGCTCCGATGAGCCGGTGAACTGGGACTTGGCGCGTATGACTGCCCTGGGGCGTCTGGGCGGGGCAACCCGGGTGGTGACTGCCGCTGATGCCGACCGGGTGCGTCAAGCCCTGTCTCAAGCTAATTTGCGCCTAGACCCGGTCACTTCGCTCACTCCGCCGCCTGCCAGCTATACCGCACTATCCGCACCGAAGTGGCTGGATGCCTCGTCCGAAGTCTGGAAAATCTTGGTTACCCCGGTGGCTGCCAAAACGTCTGAGTCCATGAAACAGGCGCTGTCTGCGCATATTGCTGACGGCGACTTACACGTCGAGATTTCTTCCGGCCCGCCCGAACTACAACAGCTGATGGGGCTGTTTTCCAAGGACGGCGACCCGGCGTCGCTGAATCTGGATTCCCTGCTGGGGGTTTTGAGTTCAAACTTGTTCGGGCTGCAGTTTGGCCAGGCGTGGGGGAGTTTGGCGGCCGAGAGCTTTGGTTCAACCGACATCGGGCTGCCGGTTGCAGAGGTGAATCAAGCGGCAATAGTGCTGGAAAACGTGGAAAAGTTCGCTGCCGACATCAGCCTGGAAGTCGAGCCGGTGCTGGCCTTCCTGGCGACTCGCGAGGCCGCCTATGTGCGGCTTTATCACGCCGTGCCGTGGCTGCGGATGCATGTCACCAAGGCGATTGAGGACTACGCCAGGGATATTAGCTTCGATTTGCAAGCGATGGAATCGGCCCTACAGGGCCTGGACCCGATGGATCAAGACGCCCTGCACAAACTCATCGCGCAAGGGGTGCTGACTCCCAGCCAGACCAATAACCAAACCGCCGCGAAACAAAGCCTGGAGACCCTGCTGGCAATTATGGAAGGCTGGGTCGACATGGTGACCACGCGCTGTTTGGCAGGGACGTTACCCCAGATGGGAGCCTTGCGAGAGATGATGAATCGGCGCCGTGCCACCGGAGGACCGGCCGAAAAAGCGTTCGCCGCCCTCATCGGCTTGGAACTGCGACCCAAACGGTTGCGTGAAGCCAGCGCCTTGTGGTCCAAACTGGTGGCCAAGCTCGGCGAAGCCGGCGCGGAAGGTTTGTGGGATCACCCGGACCTGCTACCGGAGGAAAGTGACTTTGATGCCCCGGACGAGTTCGTGGCGCGCCTGGCCGGAGAAGGCCCGAAAGACCAGCTGGAAGCTGATTTGGAGGCTATGCTGCAAGGGACTTTGGGATATGCCAAAGGGCTGGAGCCCGGCATTGATTCGGAAGGTGACGCGGAGGTGTCACAAGACCGTCCCGACGCCGATTCGCCCGACGATTCCGGTCAACCGGGGACAGATCCGGACAGTCCGGAAAATCCCACTCCTGACGCCTAATCAGGCGGCTGTAACCGCGCGGGCTCGCTTCGCAAACGCCGGCTCCGGGGGAACGTCAAGCTCGACCGGAAGGTAACTGCAGTCGCATTCCGGGTGAGCCTCGAAGTGCCGCGTGGTGACGATTCCGTCCACCGAGATACGCGTGACATCACCGGGGTGCAGGGCACGGCAATCTAAGAATGCTAAGGCTTGCGCCGCTGCAATCGCCGCACCCGCGCCTGCCAATGCGGTTTCCACCCGTGGAAACGCTGCCCAGTGCAGGTTCGCGGCGCGTTCTGCCAGGTGTGCCACTTCTGTGGCCTGGTGCAGGGCGATACAGGACGTGCACGGGGTCAAACCGGGCACAACCAGCGGCCCGACCTCGACAAAATCATGACCTGCCACCACCGCCAGATACGGCTGATTGGCCTGCATCGCTTTTTGCGCCGCCACTGGGTCGGGAATACCCCAGCTGAACTGTACCGCCAAGTCAGCTGGGATGCGTCGGGTCGTGACCGCGGCGTGCCGCAGGCGCTGTTCTACCAGGTCTTTCGTGGTGTGCCGCGTGTCAAGGGCGGTTTCCAAGTCCGGTTCGGGGCTGCGGGTGGTGGCGGGGACTTGAATCTTGCCGATACCGGCGGCGCCCAGTTCCAGAGCCAACAGTTGAGCCATACGGTCGGCCCGATTGAGAGAAACGCTCAGTTCCTGGCGATTCCGGTAGGCGCGACGCATCTTGGCGCCTCCCGCTCGTGACCAAAATCCGTCGTCGGGTCCGCCGTGTAGGCGGGGACTGCGCAGCTGCAGCAGTTCGACGTCAACCAAGGCTCGCAGGATTTCCGAGACTCTGGTCAAGGGAATGCGGCAGGCTTTGGCAAAGTCGGACAAGTCCGGGCGGGTACAGCCCGCCACCAGGCGTTGCAGTAGCTGGAACTCCTTTTCGGAACACTGCGGAAAACAAAACATGGTTTCCAGCCCGGCGCACAGTTCGACTGAACCATTGGGTAGCTTAACCAAGTGAATACCCTCATTTAGTTTCATAATCTCTCACCTCTATTCAAAGCATCTCAAAAGATATATAATAAACTCAAATAGCAATCCGGCACTTGTGGATAACTTCGTATCCGCGCTGGACAGACCCTCGGTTTCGTGCCTTGTCGTCCTGCGTGGGAAACTTGGGGGAGCAATGAAACGCGGAATCGAGAGGAGGTAAACGTGAACACCAAACCCCACGCTGCACCGTCCGGCGCGGAACTCAGCGCTGCGCAACTGCTCGATGAACTGGACGAACAGCAGCGCGAGGTTGCTCAGCACCAGCACGGGGCGCTGTGTGTGCTGGCGGGGGCGGGCACCGGGAAAACCCGGGCGATTACTTATCGCATCGCTTACGGGGTGCGCAGCGGGCAGGTCGATCCCGAAAACGTCTTAGCGCTGACGTTTACCCAAAAAGCCGCGGCAGAGATGAAAACCAGACTGGAAGGCCTGGGTGTGGGACAGGTCTGGGCACGCACCTTCCACTCCGCGGCGCTGGCGCAGGTCAAGCACTTTTGGCCGCAAGTCATGGGCGGAACCATGCCGACCCTGACCGGACTGAAAGCGACCCTGGTGACAGCAGCGGGGATGCGATTGGGGCTGAACCTCGGAAAAGCGCAGGTACGGGCGTTAGCCGGGGAAATCGAGTGGGCGAAGGTGTCGCTGGTGGATCCGCCGCATTATGCCGCGACGGCGCGGGCGGCAGGGCGCGAAGCCGTAGCCGATTTGAGTACCGAGCGGGTTGCGGAGCTGCTGGACGCCTATGAGGATGCGAAAATAGCAGCGGAACAGCTGGATTTTGAAGATATTTTGCTGCTGTGCGCGGGCATGATGGACGAGCGCGAGGACGTGGCGCGGACAATCCGCAACCAGTACCGATATTTCGTGGTGGACGAATATCAGGATGTCTCCCCGCTACAGAACTACCTGTTGATGAGCTGGCTGGGACGCCGCCGCGACCTGGCGGTGGTGGGGGACGCGGCGCAAACCATCTACTCTTTTGCTGGCGCCACCCCGGAATATTTAACCGAGTTCACCCAGACCTATCCCGAGGCGAAAGTCGTGGAACTGATCCGGGACTATCGCTCCACCCCTCAGATTGTGAACTTGGCGAATCAGGTTTTGTCCCAGGCAAAAGGGGCGGACGGCAAGCCTTTGGGCGGTACCGTCCGGCTGGTGTCTCAACGCGAATCCGGCCCGGCGGTGTCTTGGTTCGCGGCCCCGGACGATGAAACCGAGGCAAGGGAAATCGCGCGCCGTATTCAAGACCTGCTGGCGGAGGGCCTGAAACCCAGCCAGATTGCGGTGTTGTTCCGTACCAACGCCCAAGCTGCACTATTCGGGGTGGCTTTGGGTGCGAAACGAATTCCTTTCGTAATCAAGGACCAGGTCACGAAACTTGCAGGAGGAACCGCGGATAGCGGGGCGCAGACGGAGGATGACGAACCCGGCGGCGTGACCTTAGCTTCCCTGCACTCGGCGAAAGGGCTCGAGTGGGAAGCGGTGTTTCTGGCGGGAGCCAGCGAAGGTTTGCTACCCATCAGCTTGGCCAAAACCCCAGCGGTTATCGAGGAAGAACGCCGCCTGTGCTATGTCGGGGTGACGCGGGCGCGCAGCCGGCTCATCGTGTCTTTTGCCAAAGCCCGCCGCGACGGAGCCGCCCAAGAGCGCGAGGCGTGCCGTTTCTTGGCGCCGTTTTGGCCTCGCCGCAGTGAAATGCCGCGGCGTTCCGGTAGGCACTAGACCGGGTTTGGTCAGCTTTAGTGCAGGTCAAGAGGCAGAGTTCGGGTCGCCGTTGATGCCGTTGGTGATGAGTTGCAGCAAATCCGCGACCAAAGCCGGACCCTGTTCAATGTGCTCCGGGTCGGTGTCGAAGTGTGGGTGAACAATCGACCAGGCTTCGGTGCGGGTGGCGGCCACGACAAAACGGGACCGTTCCTGACCTGCCGTCTTTTTCTCTAGGAAGGCTTGCCGTTCCTGGGGGTCAGCGGGGGCATCAGCCATATCTTCGGCGGTCACCATGGCATCCGTTTCGTAGAGTACGGCCACGCCTTCGATTTCATCGCTCCACACCACGCGTCCCAGCTGGTGTAAGAAATCCAAACCATCGTCATGGGGTAGCTGGAAAGGTAGTGCCGTCAACGATTCGGGGTCTGACGCGGCGGTTTCGTGCATGGCGGCGACCAGCTCATCTGGGGCGTGTCCCGTCAGCATATCGGCGGCCTCCCCGGTCTTGTGCAAAGTAAAGAGTTGACCGGTTTGCAGCTCTGTCAGGGGCTCGGCATGGGCATCAATCTCCCATACCACCAAGCCAATGCGCCAACCCCAGGCCGTCAACACCACGGAAATCCGACCGAGCTGCTGATACCAGGCCAGTTCCGCCCAAATCCGCGACATGATTCCCACCACGGCGATGAGCACCGCGATAATCGCGATAACTATCCCCAAAGTCTTGGTTCCACCCTGGGGACCGGGATTCGCCCCACCAGCGGCGGGACGGGGCATACGGGGCGGCTGCATTCCGCCCGGACCACGCGAGGCACCCCCCGGAGGACCGGCGAAAATATTGCCAAAGAACGAACCGTTAGAGGGATGCCCTGTACTCACTTAACACCTCAGTCTCGAATTTGTATTCAGATGCCATCTTTCCACAAAACCCTGGTGTTCTTCCATTCGGGAAGTTTTTACCCCCAGTCCCCGCTCGCCTAGCTGGTTCCCCGAAGTTTCAACTTTTGATGAGATAATAGAAATCATGAGTGAACCAAGCAACCCTTTGACGAACTTTCCCGGCGGAACCGTAATGGGGATGTCCTTTACCCCGGATGGGAACTCCAGCCCGAACCCTGCCGGGGACGAGCCCAAGCCCTCCGCGTCTGAACAGGTTCCTGTCCCGGCTGAGATTCCCGCGATCGTGCGGGTGGTATGGGAGATTGATGCCCATGCCGAGCCCCTGACAGAGCTGCAAACCGGTCAACTCTTTACTTTGCACAAGACCGGGGAGGCCGCC
>NZ_CFKZQR010000021.1:0-31257 GCF_985070215.1 Mobiluncus sp.
ACCCCCCCCCCCCCCCCGAAACTTTGTGCGAAATTAGATGGTAGATTTAGACATCTTCGAGTCGCATAGCCTTCGTTTCTTTAGCCAGCATATAGATACCGGCGCCAATGAAGAGCAATACTGCGAAAATAATGAACGGCACGAACACAACTTCTGGCGTGGGTTTCCCGCCCCCAATCATGGCTCCGACCAGATAGGGACCGAAGATTTTGGCGGTAGCACCAATGCCGTATCCCAACCCCAGACCAGTAGAACGAGCCTCGTTCGGGAACTGCTCAGAGCCGAAAGCGTTGAGGATACCGAAAGCACCATCTCCAAAAGCCATGGCAATCAGGATACCGAGGAAGAAAATCCACCCTGCCGAGGAACCCTGAATTTGACTTGCAAATGCTGCAATCAGACAGCCAACACCACCCAGAACACCCCAGACCAGCATGGTTTTACGCCGACCGATATGGTCTGAAATCCACGCCGAGCCTAGACGACCCAGCAAATCGGCTAGAGATACCCCCATGAACAGGTAAGCCACCGTTCCAATGTCGAACTTAAAGGATTCGCTGAGAATGGCCTGACCCCAAGACTGAATCGTGAAAGCGCCTAAAATGAAACAGAAAGAACCAAAGGTAACGATAGCTAGTTGCTTGGGATACTTAGAGAAAATTACCCCGTAGGAGGCAGCTGGTTTTTGTTCATATTCCGGCAATTCACCGACTTCTGTTACCGGTATGTTCATCGCCCAGGCGTAGGCTTTACGAGCGTCTTCGACCCGTCCGCGAGACATCAGGTATCGAGGAGATTCCGGAACGAAGAACGCCCAAGCCACCAGCACTACGGGGAAACACCCTAGAGCTACCAAGCCCTTCCATCCCAGTGGTTCCCCGAGGATCTTGGTTGCCAAAGATCCGAGAAAGATACCTAGTGGAATAAACACGGAGGTTAGACCGGCTAACAGACCACGCTGTTTGGATGGAACAAATTCCTGTACAAAAGGAATCGAGGTGATATTTAGACCGCCTACACCAATACAGACGCCGATACGATATAGAGTCAGCATCAGCCATTGACCGGGCATAACCGTTAAGCACAGAGCTGTAAATATTACTAACACGACAATGCACGCCACAAAAGCTGTTTTACGTCCGAAACTGTCAGCTAAGCGACCCCACATGATAGCACCTATGACCGTACCCACACCGGAGGCGGCACCGATGATACCAGCTTGAAAGCCCGTGAGTTCCCACCCTGGACTCTTCATGAGCAGCGCGATTACGAAACCGATGAGGAACAGGTCGAAGAACTCCGAAATATTGCCCACCACAGTCAACGCAATCAAGCTCCGCTGATGACCCGTAAGCGGGCGTTCATCAATCTGCTGCATAGCAGTTTTAACATTACTCATTACATATTTCCTTTCGAGTAAATGAGAATCTAACGAACAATATCTGAGGTGTTAGCGGCTATAAGCTCACCGGGATTAACGTAGGTTAAATCTCCATGATGAGTGAGTGCTAACTTCGCGGTGCGCATTCCTATGCGTACACCGGCTTGAATATCTCCATCTAGATATCCGTGAATAGTTCCAGCCACAAAAGAATCTCCAGCTCCTGGACGATCCACAACGGGGACACGCTCTACCTCGAATACTGTCTGCCCTTCAGCAGTTGAGATATAAGTTCCATCCAACTGATCTGTGGAAACAACAATCGGTACTTCCAGCATTTCTCGCAGGTCATGGCAGACCTTTTCGCCATTGCCAGTGATTCCAAAAACAGATTCACCATCGCGGCGGGAACAAAACACGACTGAGGATTTCCTCGCCATAGGTTCCAATACTTTCCGTGCTTGGTCTCCATCCCACAACAGCGAACGGTAATTAACATCCAAAGCGATATCAATCCCCCGTTCGTGGGCTTTGTCCACGAAATACGCCAGTACCTTTGCAGTGTGTTCAGTGAGGGCGGCGGTGATACCGGTGACGAATACTAAACGGGTGTCCAGCATACTGTCCCAATTCACGTCCTCAATCTGAATCTCTCTAAACGGAGTGTGGAGGCGGTCATAGGTAACTTTAGAAGGCATCGGGTATTCCCCAGGTTCCAGGAAATATAGCGCCACTCGGCCATCTGGTCGCATCACCACATTAGAGAGATCCACGCCTACCGAGCGAAATTCAGATAGCACCCGGTTAGCCAAATCTCCTTTGGGCAATACAGTGCACCAAGCTGTCTGACGTCCTAATTGAGCCAGTAGCCCCGAAACGTTTGCCTCCGAACAGGCTGCCGTCATACGCAGGCTGCTAGCTGAAGCCAAACGTTCACCTTTATGGCAAGTCAAACGAATTTGACCTTCACCTATTGTGGTTAAGTCGTACATCATTGTCGAACTCCTAAACTTGCATTCATAGTCCCGTACCGGTTTTGGTAACGGTCATAGTTAGCGGATATTTCTGTTGCGGGCAAATCACTGATTTGTCCAATAGTGCGAGCAATAGCTACGGTGCGAGCGACATCTTCGACCATTACTGCTGCTTGCAAGGCTTTTTTGATACTGGGACCGATGGTGAAAACGCCGTGTTGTTTCATCAAAATGGCCGGAGCAGAACCAATAGAACGGATTATTTCTTCACCGATTTCGTTCCCTCCGATGCGAGCATATCCCCCGCAAGGAATTGGTCCTCCGAACTCGTCAGCAATAGCCGTTAGGCAACAAGGGATTGGCTCTCCTATCGCCGCAAAAGCAGTAGCATAACGAGAATGCGTATGTATGACTGATTTAACGTCCTTTCTGTGTTGGTAAACGTATAGGTGAGAGCTAGTGTCCGAAGATGGTCCGTGTTTGCCTTCCACGACTTTTCCATCCGGAGCAACCACAACCATGTCGTCAGGAGTCATTTCCTCATAACGCATACCTGAAGGTTTGATGACGATGTATCCGGTTTCTTCATCAATCGCCGAGAGGTTTCCCCCTGTCCAGGCGACCAGGTTGTGCCGCGGTAGCTCAAGGTTTCCCTCGCACACTTGTTCACGTAACTCTTGCAGCATCATTGCTCACTTCCTCTCTGGAATGATTTCGGGGCTGATGACGGTAATGCCGGCTTCTCGCAGACGAGTTTGCAGCCATTCCCTTCCAGCAACACATTTGTCAATGGAATCGGGGGAATCGTCGTTCCACATTTCCAACATGATGCGACCGCTCCAGCGCTGCCGTGCCAATTCGGAAAAGGCCGCGGAAAAGTCCGCGACGCCTTCTCCGAGAGGAATACGTCGAGGTTGCCCCGGCAGCACATCCTTTACATGGATAGCCACCATGTGGTTTTCTCCAGCCGCGAGTTCAGTAGTGGCATCTCCCCCGTGCTCCGCAATATTTCCGATATCCGGATAAATTTGCAGCCACGGAGAAGGCAGCTCTTTCAGAACTTCCATGGCGTCTGGTATCGCTGCCAAGTCGTTGCCGTCCACGTTCTCAATAGCAAGGATGATGCCTCGCTGCTCCGCATACGGCAGCGCTTGAGCCAGTACTTCGAGGTAGCGTTCCCGCGCCTCGGGATCGTCTGGCTCGTAATAGGCAAAATATCCCGCTACTTGAACGACTGGAATCCCCAGGTCTACGCAGAAATCAATCGCTTTGTAATAGAGATCCAGGGCGCGCTGGCGCATCTGGGTATCTCGAGATCCAGGCATGATGCTTCGATGTGCGGACAGGCAAATCCCCCCGAGGCGAATACCTGAGTTTTTCGCGGCTTCTCGCACCAGTTGACGCTGTGAATAATCCCAGTCCAGACGCGCCAACCTCTCTGCACTTTCGTCAATAGAAAGGTCAACGAAAGAGAATCCCGCACGGTGTGCAGCAGCAAAGAACTGTTCCCAGTTTGTATTGCTGGGCAGCGCTTTCTCGTAAATTCCGAGCGTAACTGCAGATTCTTTGCGACGCGCCATCATCCCCACACCTGCGCAATCTTGTTTTGCAGTGCGGTGGCTGCGGCCAACGGGTCTTCAGCCTTGACGATGGATCGTCCTGCAATCACGATGTCGGGATTATGTCCGGAAAAAACACCCAATTCCTCGACGGTGATGCCGCCAGTAACCGTTACCGTGAATCCCAGGTTTTTCAGCTCGGCAATACGGTCGAAGTCCTTGGAGCCCCATTCCAGTTTGCCTGCGGCCTCCAAATCACGAGAACGCTTCACAATGGCGTGTTTCACACCGATATCAGCCCATCGCTTGGCTTTTTCCAAGGTGTAATGTTCTTCGGCCAATTCGACCTGAACTTCACCGTGAAACTCGTTGGCCACCTGCACTACCTGTTCGATAGTGGTCAGCGATGCTCCAGCCACGCAAGACACCCACGACGCACCCGCTTCAAAACAGTTGCGTGAGATGAGCGAACCTGCTTCCGCGATACGCACATCCGCCAAAATCGGCCGATTCGGGAACAAAGCCCGAATTTCACGAACCGCACGAAGTCCCTGATTGATAATCAAGATAGTGCCGCATTCAATGATGTCGATTTGGCTTTGGGCCTTTTGCAGGGGTGCCAACGCATCCTCCATGGTGAGGGTGTCGAGGGCAATCTGTAGACGGGGTGCCATCTTAGCTGTCCTTCCGCATGGTAAAGAACCGCTGCGCGTTGTACATGAGCAGGTCCTTCACGTAATCTGGATCGAATCCCTCATCCAACATGCGCGGGCCATCCACAGCCGGGTTGTAGTCAACACCAGTCACAGAACCGTACGCTTTCTGGTAGGAAGCCTTGCCGGAGTCGGTGCCCAGCATGATGCGCTTGCCGTAGCCCATCTCGCCCAGTTCACGCAACTCCATAATGCGGTTTGAATCAGGTTGGTACTTAATACGATTTGTTCCATCGATTTCTAGCCATGCACCTGTCTCCAGAATCTGCTTCAGATACCACACGTCCGCGTTGCGCTGAATATGTCCGATGGCAATCTGATCGGCGGGAACGCCCAGTTTGATGAGCTCCTGCGCCTGTTCCAGACCGCAGGTACCAAAAGTAGTATGCGTGTTGATTGGCGCACCTGTTTCAATCGAAGCGATGGCGCAAGCCTCCATGCACTTGTGTTCAAAGTCCGTAATCATGCCGTAGGAGGTCGCAACCTTGATACACCCGGCCTTAATGTTCGTACGTTCGACGATAGGACCGGAGTAGTCGTGGCGGTCGATGCCTTCGGTGATGTCCTTGATGAGCAAGTCGGCAATCTGGTTCACCGTGTAGCGACTCACCCAGTGGGAACGCGTTTCCAAATACACCTTTTCCCGATGAAAACCTGTAGTGGCAATGATCTGCAGATTCTTTACACGCTTGTTGACTTCCAACAATTTTTCCATATCTCGACCGGAATTAGCAGGGCACATGTCCACCACGGTGCCGCCATGTTCGCTCCACTTCAGCGAAGCTTCAGCAAAATAGGTGGCCTCTTCGACTGCCTTATCGACATCAGCCAACAAGTGGTCGCCATCAATGTAGACTTCGCCAGCACCGATGCGAATCAGGTGATCGTGGGCATTAACCACGCCGAGGGATTCTGGGGCAACATCACCCTGAATAGTTCTTGCAATACTCATGAAATTCTCCTTCGAATAGCCAGTAGTGATCCCTCATCGGATCGTGTTACACACTCTAGGGTGACTATGCGGGTAAAAACAATCACTCTTATGGACATTTGTTCACAAGAGTGTGTGGTATTGTTAAATAACCTTACGTTACCTGAGGTAATCACTGTAGATGTTATCAAGAAGATTACTTATAATGAACATATGTTCAGTTCAGAAAGTCCCGTGAATGACAGAAAGCACTTTGAGCTTCTACTTACCGTTGCCAGGCGATACTACCTGGACGACGCCAAACAGTCTGAGATTGCCGAGGAGATCGGCTACTCGCGAGTGACCGTCTCCCGCCTGCTGGCAGAAGCCAAACGTTGCGGTATGGTACACATCGAGATATCGCACCCCCACGAGCGCTTGGCCACACTGGAAAAACAAATTAGCAGCAAGTACCGAATCAAGGAAGTACGGGTTTCAGCGGCTAGTGCGACTAATACAGAATCTACTACCGGCAGACTAGCCGCAGAGTTGCTGCTGTCGCACTGCTCTTCCCGCTCGACTATTGCCATCTCCAATGGCCGCGCCGTAGCCGCAACTGTTGCCCAACTCCCACGTCATCACTGGATTTCCTCTTGCGTGGTACCCATCCTGGGAATGACGGGAAGCGAATTACCTTTCATTGACAGCCCGGAACTGTGCCGCAACATGGCTAAAAGACTCGGTGGAAACTATTGGACACTGCCCGTTCCCCTAGTTTTCGAAACGGAATTAGCCGCCCGAGCTATGCGCCAGGAGCCTTCGGTATCTCGAACTTTGGATCTTGCAGCCCGAGCGGATGCGGCTTTGGTCGGTGTTGGTTCAGTAAAAGAAAGCGGTTCAAGCCCTATTCTCAGAAAGTGGATTACGCAAAATATCCAACGCGAGGTACAGAAAAAGCACGCCGTGGCACACTTGTGCGGACACTACATCGACGCAAAAGGCAACCACGTAGACACCACTCTCTGTCAACGCACGGTCTGTTTAGAGCCTGCCCAGTTGCGCAACATTCCATTCGTCGTGGCGATTGCCTATGGAGAGGAAAAGGTGGACGCCTTACACGCTATTTTGACCGGGCGTTATGCGGATGCCCTGGTCACCGATGAGTACACCGCATTGGCTCTGATTGAGAATTACAACACCGACTGAAAAGCATTTCTTTCGATTCCATGTGCCCACAGCCTTTGACAAAACATTTGCTGTTTGGCATCAGTTTCGATTGGTAGTTAATCCTTTCGTAAAGGATGAGCAGACTTGGTGACTCTGGATCGGGGAGTATTCCTTCAACGCAAGCTTCCCCAATTTGGACCATTTATTAATCCTAGAATTTATTGCATAATTAAGGAGTTGAGGGGAGGGAAAATGAACATTGATACCGCTACTTTGGTGCCGATTTCAGAAGCGAATCAAAACTTTTCCAAGGTCGCCAGGCTGGTTGACCAACACGGGAGCGCTGTCATTATGAAGAATAACGAGCCGCGTTACGTCATCATTGAGTTCAACCGACTGGATATGCCCCAAGAAGCTAGCGACTCCGAAGTCTTGGCCGCTTCGAAGCAAATCATGGAACGCAATCGCCACGTGTACGAAGAGCTAGCCAAATGAAAATCCTTTCAAAATCTCAAATTTTGGCCCTGCATAAGCACCTTGTTTCTGAGAGCGGCGGGACTCCGGGCCTACGGGACGAAGGGCTTTTGAATTCTGCTTTGACTGCTCCTTTTCAAACATTTGAAGGGGCGGAACTCTATCCATCTGTTGTCGAAAAAGCGGCTCGCCTGGGCTACGGACTGATTGCAAACCACGCTTTCCAAGACAGCAACAAACGCATCGGCACCCACGCAATGCTAGTTTTCCTTGCTCTAAACGAAATTGAGCTGAAATACAACGATGATGACTTGATTGCTATCATCCTCGACATAGCAGCAGGCAGAGCCGACTACCCCACCCTGCTGGAGTGGGTGCAGGCTCACCTTAAATAGTCACATTTCGCCGGTGATGGCGCGCAGAGCGTTGTCAACCTAATTTTCGCTGCGATGCCAGAATGCATTTACTGCGTTTCGCTAGTTTTAGCACTGCGTTTTGACAGAAGGGCCTAGTGAAACCGGTACGAAGACAGACTCACTAAATTGACGACTGGAATCCAAATAAATTGACGACTGAAACTTCGATAAATTGACGACTCGCGCTCATGACCAGGAAAAACGTGACAGAAAAGTACCCCCACACATTTAAAGAAATTCAATGAACGATACGTCGCCGGCGCAGATAACCCGCCAGTTTTACTGGTCGTCACCGCAGGGAAACTTAGCTACACGCGCGATGACGTGGTACACGTCGTTGCGTGCGGCAATCTCGGAGCCTAGAGTGTTCACGCGATAGAAACTGCGGCAAATACCGCGCTGGCTCGAATTGCAACGAACTTTACAGCACGTAAAAGCGATCAAACTGGGTTTGGAGTTTTTCCACGACTCGTTGGCGCAGACTGGCGCGGTCTTCGGCTACAGCGCCGAACAGAGGTACGTTTGGCAACAGCGTGAGCTCATCCCCGCAGGTGCGGGAATCGCGGTGTGCACTCTGTGCAGGCGACCACTGCAAACGGCCTGGATTACCCCTTCACGGAGCCGGCCATCATGCCGCCGACGAAGTACTTGCCCAACGCGATGTACACCAGGAGCGTCGGGACGGAGGCAATCAGGGCGCCCGCCATGGAACCGCCGTAGTCAGCCATGATAGAGCCATGCGCCAGCTCGTTCAGGGACAGGGTCACCGGACCGCGCTGGGAACCGCCGCCAAAGAACAGGGCAAACAGGAAGTCGTTCCACGCGGAAGTAAACTGCCAAATCAGCACCACCACGAAGGACGGAATGGAAATCGGCAACACCACGTTAAAGTACGTGCGCAGCATTCCCGCCCCATCGATACGCGCGGCCTCGATGAGATCTCGCGGCACGCTCTCGTAATAGTTACGGAAAATCAGGGTCGTAATCGGGATGCCATAGATGATGTGCATCAAAATCAGGGTGTGAATCCCGAAACCAATCTGGGACGCCACCACCATGCGCATCATAGGAATCATGACGGCCTGGTAAGGAATGAACATCCCGAACAGAATCAGGGTGAACACCACGTTCGCTCCGGGGAATCGCCAGCGGGACAGGACGAAACCGTTAGCGGAGCCGAGCATGGCCGAGATAATCGAGGACGGAATGACCATCATCAGCGAGCGCAGCAGCCCGCCCTGCAGCTGTTCCCAGGCCCGAGCCCAGTTATCGGTGTTCCATTCAGCAGGCAGATACCAAGTCCGGGACGGGTCGGCCTCCCCCGCACCTTTGAAAGACGTGATCAACAGCACGTAGACCGGCATGAGAACCATGGCGAGGAAGAAAATCAGGAACACGTAGCGAATAATCTTGCCGACGCTCACTCCGCCACGCTTCTTCCCTACCGAACCATTGGAGTTGACCTTTTTTGTCGTAATCGCGGCAGCACCCGCGTCGATTGTAGCGGCGGAACTCATCGGTTGGCCTCCTTCGCATCGTGAATCAAGTAGGGCACCACCAGCAGCGCCACAATCACCAACAGGACCGTGCCGACTGCGGCCGCGTTCGAGTAATCCGAAACCGTCATGAAGTTATACATATCGATGGCCGGAACCTTGGTCTGATAGAAAGTCTGATCCGCGACCGCCATAATCAAGTCGAAAGACTTCAGCGACATATGCCCGATGATAATGACCGCGCTGAGCGCTACGGGCGCGAGCTGCGGAAAGATGATGTAGCGGTACAGCTGCCATTCGTTAGCGCCGTCCACACGCCCGGCCTCCCGCAAGTCGTCGGGAACCCCGCGGAATCCTGCCAGGAACAGAGCCATGACGTAGCCGGAGAGCTGCCACACGGCGGGAATCCCCACCGCCAGCACCCCGAAGGTGGGGTTGGCAATCCAGTCATTTTGCAATCCGCCCAGGCCAACCATCTGGAGCAAACGGTTCAAACCGGAGGCGTTCTCATCTTGAGCGGAGTTCAGCATCCAGCGCCACACCACGCCGGAGGCGATGAACGATACCGCCATCGGGAACAGGAAAACGGAACGGAAAATCCCTTCGCCTTTAATGGGTTTATCCAAAAGCCAAGCCCAGAGGAACCCAAAGAACAGCGTGCCCACCAGGAACATTACCGTGAACATCAGCAGGTTAATTAAGGAATGCTGGAAATCCTTGTCCGCAAATAACGCCGCAAAGTTTGCAAACCCCACAAAGTTAACCGGTTGCACTCCCGAAACTTGCGGCGCGGAGTGGTTGTCCTGCAGGGACGTTACCAAGTTAGAACCCAACAAGCCGTAAACAAAAATAGCCACAAGGATGATAGATGGCGACACCAGTAACAGCCCGGGTCCCCACTGCTTAATCCCGTTCGAGCTGCGTGCTCGTTTACGCTTCATCGGTGCCCTAGCCTTTTCAGGTGTCTTGACGGCGGCGTTGCCTGACATTTTGTCCCCTAGATAGTGTGTGGATGTGATTGAGATTTTGGGGTCCGCATCGGTGTGCACAAGGTTCTCCGCTCGCCTCTGGCGACTGCACAAGGTCGGTTGATGCGCCCCAGTTCAGCCTTACGCCGGCGGGCTTTTACGATTTTGAAAAAACCCGCCGGCGTAAAGACTTGCCTGTTTGAGGGCTACTTCATAGCAGCCGCTGCAGCCAACTCACTCTGGAGAGCGGCAACATCGTTGCTGGAGTTGAACTTGCCCAGAGCGCTCTTCATCTTTTCGGTGGCTGCCAAGGGCAGAGCCGCACCGTGAGCGATAGAAGAAACGATGGTGTCCTTACCAAAGGATTCCATCGCGGAGCGCTGGTAATCCGAGAACTTCGACAATTCATCGTCGGTCAGGTCGGAACGAGCCGGGATGGAGCCCTTGACCGAGTTGAACGCAATCTGGCCTTCCTTGGAGGAAATGGTATTCAACCAAGCCTTCGTGCCATCGGGGTGCTTCGCGCCCACCGGCAGGGTGAAGGAGTCAGCCAGGAAGTCGAACACGCCGTCGCTGCCCGGAACCGGGAAAGTCACGTAGTCCTTATCCCATTCCATCTTGGCGTTCTCCCAAGCCGGAGGAGCCCAGTCGCCCATCACGTTGTAGGCAGACTTGCCTTCGATGACCGGTTTCATGGCAGGTTCCCAGTCCTCTGAGAGCAGTGACGGATCGGCGTAGGTCAGAATCTTGGCGTAATCATCCAAAGCAGCCTTGACTTCCGGGCCGCTCCAATCGGTCTTGCCATTCATCAAGCCGTTGTAAGCATCGGTACCCAAGTCCGAAATCAGGACGGTTTCCAGCAATTGCAGCTGAGTCCAAGTGGCGCCGACCGTAATCGGGTACTGCACACCGGCAGCCTTGAGCTTCTCCATATCAGCAATCCAGCCCTTGATATCTGTCGGCGGAGCCTTGGGATCCAAGCCGGCCTTTTGCATGACCTCAACATTGGCCCATACTACGTTTGCACGGTGAATGTTAGAGGGGACGGAGTAAATCTTGCCATCCACAGTCAGGAGGTCTACCAGGTCAGCTGGGAAGGCGTCACGTAGCTTGAACTCGTCGTACAAGCCAGAAACGTCCTCCAGGTATCCCGCGGCAATATCCGAGGAAAGCTCGGCGCCAGCGTGAGCCTGATAGGTGTCTGGCGGGTTCTTTGCCGCCAAGTCCGCAGCTAGCTTCTGCTTTGCGTTGGTGCCGCCACCACCGGATTCGGACTGCTTAATCAGTTCCACATCCGGGTGCTGTTCCGCAAAGACTTCCTTTAAGGCATCGAAACCTTGTTTCTCAGAGCCCTGCTCCCACCAGGTCACGACACCCACTTGAGAGGCACTGCCAGCGGCGTCGCCACCGTCTTTACCGGCGTCAGAAGCCGAAGAGCAGGCTGTCATAGTTAGACCGAGGGCCAGAGCGCCCGCAGCCGCAATGAGCTTTCGCATTGAAACTCCAATCAGTTAACTTCATTGTCGTTATCCCCAGAGGGCATCTTCACCCGTCAGGGACAAGTAACATTCTCTCATATATTCCGTCAGGTCTTGATGAAAAGGAGCCGCAACATTATGTTTTTACCTTCGGGGCCCCACGCGACGGAGGTTTTTGGTCAATGTTGGGTCAGCTCAAGGGCGTTCCCGCCGTGTGTCTAGGCAGCCCGTACCGGCCTAAAGCAACAGGGTGCGCCACCCACCGCTTTGACATATGGAAACGCACACAATGCCGTGAGCCTTCTGTAATATATTTTGAGGTCCTTGCGACCTCTCGATAGTGAAGCCCGGAAAGGATCCCTGTGAATACCTCATACCCTCGTCCCAAATGGCTGGATAACGCGGTTTTCTATGAAATTTATCCCCAGAGTTTTCAGGACTCCAACGGGGACGGCATCGGGGATATTCCAGGCATTATTTCCCGGCTGGACTATCTAAAAGAGTTGGGAGTCGACGCCCTGTGGCTCAATCCCCTGTTTGATTCGCCTTTCAAGGACGCCGGATACGATGTGCGCGACTACAAGTTGGTGGCTCCCCGCTACGGCACCAACGAGGACCTGGTGAGACTGTTCGACCAAGCACACGACCGCGGGATTCGCGTGCTGTTGGATCTGGTACCCGGCCACACTTCTGAAGAACACGCCTGGTTCCAATCCAGCGCCCGCCCCGAACCCAACGAGTTTTCGGACCGCTACGTGTGGACCGACTCCTGGATTGCCGGGGGCGACGGCTATCCCTTTATTGGCGGGGAAACGGAACGCGATGGAACCTATATCCTCAACTTTTTCAAATGCCAACCGGCGTTGAACTACGGTTGGGCTCACCCGAAATATCCCTGGCAAGACCCGGCTTTAGGTCCCTCGGCCCGGAAGACCTGTGACGCAATGGTGGACGTCATGCGTTTCTGGCTCTCTGCCGGCGCCGATGGATTCCGGGTAGACATGGCAAACTCCCTGGTGAAACACGATGACGAGGGCAAACCGTACACCATCAAGACCTGGCATTATATGTTTGACCAGATTCGCCCCGAGTTCCCTGAAGCCGCGTTTGTCGCCGAATGGGGGGTGCCCTACGAAGCGGTCCAGGCCGGGTTTGACATGGACTTTTACCTGGATTGGCGATGGGACAATCACCCTAACGGCTACAACATCCTGCTGCGCAACACGAACACCCCGTATGTGCGGGAAAACGACCTGAGCTACTTCAACGCGGACGCCCCCACCGACATCTGTGGATTCTTGGAGCAATACGAGCCGCAGCTGCGCGCCGCCGAGAAATCCGGAGCCTTTTTCAGCCTCATCACCTGTAATCACGATACTTGGCGGGTGGCGCCCCGACTGACCGAACGCGAACTCGGCTTGGCGTGGGCAACGATACTGACCCTGCCCGGAGTTCCGTTTATCTATTACGGGGATGAGATTGGCCTGCGCCACCAGCTGCTGCCCACCAAAGAGGGTGGTTATGTGCGTACCGGTGCCCGCACCCCGATGCAGTGGGATAGCAGTGATAACCTGGGATTTTCTACGGCTGCCCCAGCGGACCTCTATCTGCCGGTCGATACCAGCGCAGACGCTCCCACCGTGGCGGCGCAACAAGCCAAACCGGATTCTTTGTGGCACACGGTGGCGCGCGTGCTGGAATGCAAGCGAGAACTCCCGGCTTTGGCGGCTGACAGTGCTTTCACGGTCCTCAGCGCCGAGCCGAACCAGCGTTTATTTGTTTTCAAAAGGGAGAATGCCGCGCAAGACCTGATTGTGGCGGTCAATCCGGCGCACGCTACCGCAGAATATGATCTGGCACAAGCGCGCCCGGTGCGTTTTAGTATCGGTTCGGCTCGAGTGGCGGGAACCACGCTGCAGCTCGGACCCCAAAGTTTCGCGATTCTGTAACGCGACCCTTGTCCCCCGGCTTTCTGGGGCACCGTATTCTGAGTTGTGGTTAAACCAGTTTGGGAGCCAGAATCTGGCTCCCAAACTGAGAAATCTTGGCGACGATTTACATAATGCCCAGGGACTTCACGGTGTCGATTTCCTCGGCTGCCTTGTCGGCATTGAACTTAATCTTTGCCTTGGTCTTATCCGAGAGTTCGAGGCCTTCCACAACGGTCCATTCCTTACCGTCAGAGGTCACGGGGAAGCCGTAGGAAAGACCCTCGGGAACACCGTACTGGCCAGTTGAGGGGATAGCGGCGGTGACCCAATCGCCCGCGGGAGTGCCGCAAGCCCAGGAATGCATATGATCGATAGCCGCGGCAGCCGCTGAGGCAGCGGAGGACTTGCCGCGAGCCTCAATGATGGCCGCACCGCGCTTTGCCACGGTCGGAACGAAGTAATCGTCCAACCAAGCCTCATCGACCAGGCCGCACGCCGGCTTGCCGTCCACCTCACAGAAAGAGATGTCCGGGTACTGGTCAGCAGAGTGGTTGCCCCACACAATCATCTTTTTGATGGTGGACACCGGCACACTGAGCTTTTCAGCCAGCTGGCTCATGGCTCGGTTGTGATCCAGGCGCATCATGGCGTTGAAACGCGAGGCGGGAACATCCGGGGCGGAGGCCGCGGCAATAACCGCGTTGGTGTTCGCCGGGTTACCCACCACCAAAATACGCACGTCATCAGCGGCGTTATCGTTGATGGCCTTGCCTTGCGGACCGAAAATACCGCCGTTGGCGCTGATCAAATCCGCACGTTCCATGCCCTGCTTACGCGGCATCGAACCGACCAACAGGCCAAAGTTGCAGCCCGAGAACGCCACGTTGGGGTCGTCGGTAATGTCGATACCATCCAACAGAGGGAAAGCGCAGTCATTCAGTTCCATGGCAGTGCCCTCGGCAGCCTTCAGAGCCGGGGTGATTTCCAACATTTTGATACGAACCGGCTGATCCGGGCCGAGCATTTCGCCGGAGGCGATGCGGAATACCAGCGAGTATCCGATATTGCCAGCAGCACCGGTGACGGTAACATTTACAGGACTTTTAGCCATTGATTTAACTCCTTTGTATCGTGTTAAACGCTTCCACTCTGAGCGTCAGCATTCATTACTTTAGCGCAAAAAGCCACGCTGAGGGTAAACCGAACGCCTTGAAAAAACGCGGAATTTCACCTGCTTACTTGTGAGCGAAATAATATTCCAGCAGCCCCCGGGTCGAAGCGTCTGTCTGTGCCAAAGCCTCGGCGTCTCCGCTGATGGCCGGACCCAGATCGATGGCCATTGCCTTGCCCAGCTCCACTCCCCACTGGTCGAAGGAGTCAATACCCCAGATTGCGCCTTCGACCAGCGTAATCATCTCGTACAGGGCGATGAGCTCCCCCAGCACTTTCGGGGTGAGAGCCGGCGCCATGATGGAAGTCGAGGGTCGGTCGCCGGGGAAAGTCCGGTGTGCCACCAGTTCTTCCTTCGTGCCTTCCGCCCGCACCTCATCGGGAGTTTTCCCAAAAGCCAGCGCCGCGCTCTGGGCAAAGAAGTTACCCAGGAACAGTTCGTGCTGACGTTTCCCGGTTTCGCTGTCAGTGAGGTCCCAAGTCGGACGGGCAAAGGCAATAAAGTCGACTGGAATCAGCCGAGTTCCCTGGTGAATCAGCTGGTAAAAGGCGTGCTGGCCGTTCGTGCCGGGCTCTCCCCAGAATACTTCACCGGTATCGTAGCTGACCAGGGTGCCGTCTCGACGCACCCGTTTCCCGTTGGATTCCATCGTGAGCTGCTGCAGATAGGCGGGGAAACGATGCAGATACTGGGAATAGGGCAACACCGCGTGAGTCTGGGCGTGCAGGAAGTTGGAGTACCACACGTTCAGTAAGCCCATCAGTAACGGCACGTTCGACGCCGGCGGGGTAGAGCGGAAATGCTCGTCGATGGCGCGGAAACCAGCCAAAAATTCCTCGAAGCCTTCCCGACCGATGGCCACCGCGAGAGACGTTCCCACCGCGGAATCCACGGAATAGCGTCCGCCCACCCAGTTCCAAAAACCGAAGGCGTTGCGGGGGTCGATGCCGAAGTCCGCGACTTTGTCCAAGGCGGTGGACACCGCCACAAAGTGCTTGGAGATAGCGTCTTTCGCCGCCTCCTCGGTTTTGTCGATGACACCGCGTTCCTGCAGGCCACGCAGCAGCCAGGTGCGGGCGGCTTTCGCGTTAGTGATGGTTTCTAGGGTGGTGAAAGTCTTGGAAGCGATGATGAACAGGGTCGTTTCCGGGTCCAGGTCACGGGTTTTTTCCGCAATGTCAGTGGGATCAATGTTGGACACAAAACGGCATTCCAGGCCGGGCTTCACGAAAGGCCGCAACGCCTCGTAAGCCATGTAGGGACCCAGGTCAGAGCCGCCGATACCGATATTAACCACGGTCTGGATACGTTTGGAACTGACCCCAACCCAAGACCCGTCACGCACCGAGTCGGCGAAGTCGTAAATTCGCCCCAAGACCTCGTGTACCTGAGCGATAACATCCTTGCCGTCTACCACCAGCTGGGTTCCAGCGGGAGCCCGCAGCGCGGTGTGCAACACGGCCCGGTTTTCCGTGTTGTTGATGTGTTCGCCGTTGAACATGGCCTCGCTCAAGTCGCGCACCCCGGCTTGGGCGAAAAGTTCCAATAGTTTTTCAAAAACGGCTCCGGTAATCAGGTTCTTTGACAAATCCACGTGCAAATCCGCGGCCGAGAATGAGAGGTTTTCTGCCCTGGCGGGGTCGGCCGCAAAGGCTTTGCGCAAATCCAGGTGGAAGCCTGCGGCCATTGCATTGAGGTCTTTCCACGCTGCCAGGGTTGTCGGGTCTTTCGTTTCCATTGAGTTATCCCTTCTGTTCAATAGTCTGCCCGGGACCGTTCCCGCGGCTCATTACGTTGCTGTTCTCACGGTTTGTGGTGGGTCATCCAAACCAAGAGCTGTAAGTTAGGACTTCGGACCGCTCATGTCAATGACCGGTAGGGGGAAGTCCTTGACCGGCGGATTTGAGCTGGCCATCACTTCAATCAGGGGCCGCAAGCCCATCCACCATTGGTTGATGGGACGGCGCTTTTCTGAATCAACTTGTTTCTCCATCTGAGAAATGTCGTGGTACGCCATCTGACCGTTTTCCTCACCGATATATTCAATGGCGCACTGCCCGGAATCCAGGGCGGCATCGAGGTGGCACATCGTTTCCCACATCAGCCGCACCGCGAGGAGCCGGTCGAAGGGGGAGGGAGCCCCACCCTGCTGCAAATACCCCACCGCGTCAGTACGAACGTCAAAGCATCCCTGAGACTCCTGCTTGAACACTTTGGCCATGAATCGCATGTCGTAGTGTCCCCCAGCCAGTTCGTTGCGAACTACCAGGGCGAGGCGACGGCCTTTTGCGAAAGCTTCGCGCATTTCGGTGGCATGTTTGCCCAGCGTCTCCAAGCTAATCGTTTCTTCCTCGAGGTAAACTCGCTCCGCCCCGGCGGCGATTCCACTCATCAGCGCCAGGTAGCCGCAGTGGCGCCCCATAGTTTCGGTGATGAAACAACGTTTTGAAGCGGCAGCCGATTCTTTCATCAGGTCCATGGACCACACCGCATTGTTTAGTGCAGTGTCCGCTCCGATGGAGATTTCGGCTCCCGGAAGATTGTTGTCGATGGATGCCGGGACAATGACCATCGGTATTTTCAGGGCCGGATAATGCTTCAGCTCCCCGCTGATAGCTTGGGCGGACAGATACGCGTTGTAGCCCCCAATCAGCACCATCGCGTCGATATGGTGGTTTTCAATCGAGCGGCCGATGGCATAGAACTGTTCTATCGTGGGTACCTCTCGTTTGGTTCCCAGTTCCGCGCCACCCCGGAAGTCCCAGCCTTCCACGTCTTTCCACAGCAGTTTGCGAACCTTGCCGTCAATGAGCCCCTGCCAAGACCCCTCGATACCCAGGACTTCCAGGCCACGCTGCAGTCCGAAACGAACTGCAGCCCGGGCCGCCACGTTCATCCCCGGAGCCAGACCTCCCACGTGCATCACGGCAACTTTTTTCGCTTTACGAGGCAAAGGTTTCAGCAGCGAGGGCGGGGTGGACAAGACCCGGAAAATCTCTACCATATCGGTGAAGGAAGTCCCCCGCGAGGCGATAGCCTGGTCATATTTTCCAGCCTTTATGAGCTCGTGAACATTCGAGGTCGCCGCCACGGTCTGGGTCAGGTCCAGCCGGGCAATCCGGTTGTAGCGCACCCCCATCACTTTGGCCGAATCTCCCGGCTTTGCCCCAATTACGTCCTGTACCGCGGCATATCCCAGCAGGGTGGGCATCCACCGGTCATATACCGAGGGTGTTCCCCCGCGTTGAATGTGTCCCAAGATGGTGACTCGAGCGGACTCTCCCGTGCGCTGTTCAATAGCCTCGGCGACATAGTTGGCGGTAATGGCCTGACCGTCCTGGTCCTTTGCCCCTTCCGCCACCACCACAATGGAATCGCGCCGCCCGTGCTTGCGCCCTTCGCTGAGCTTCGTACACATATCGTCTTCCCAGCCGGGCGCGGGGGGATTTTCGGGAATCAGTACATAATCGGAACCGCCCGCCACGGCGCTCATCAAAGCTAAATAGCCGCAGTTTCGTCCCATAACTTCCACCACGAAGGTGCGCTGGTGGGAGGCGGCGGTGGAAGAAAGCTGATCCAGAGCCGCCAAGATGCGATTCAAGGCCGAATCGGTGCCAATCGTCATGTCTGTGCCCGCCATGTCGTTGTCAATAGAACCAACGATGCCGACAATGCACAAGGACGGGTGGGCTTTGGCTGCGGCGGCGCTGAGGCGCTTTTCCTTCACCAACTGCTCCAATAGCTTCGGCCAGTCCTGGCGCAGTTCTTCCGTTCCTCGCAGCGCCCCGTCGCCGCCGATGGAAATGAGCCGGTCAATGCCGTTTTTAACCAGGTTCTCGCAGGCTTTCAGGCGCCCTTCCCAATCCCGAAACTCCGGGCAGCGCGCGGTGCCGATGATGGTACCGCCCTTGGAAATCGTATTGGACACGTCACCCCAGGTCAGCTCATGAATACAGGACCCGCCTTGAACCGCACCCAACCAGCCTTCACGTATCGCGAACGGCTTGGCTCCTAAAACTATGGCAGAACGCACCGCGGAACGCACCGCCGCGTTCATGCCCTGAGCGTCTCCACCAGAAGTGAGAATGCCAATGCGAATGTCCTGTTCCGGCTTTACCGTCTTCGGTTTCGCGTTAGATTTCCCGTTCTTTGCCGGTTTCGCAGACTCACCCATCGGTATCTCTCCCCTCGATTCTGTGCCGGTCATTCGGCCTGGTTTTATTCTCTCGAATTTTTCACCCTTTTGGGTGTTAAACGTGAACTTTCACGTCCCTAAGCTGAACGTAACCTGTCAAAGAATTGACGAAACAAACGAGCAAAGGAGTAATCCATGTCTACTGAAAACTTCACGCCCGCTGGGCCTGGTGCGCCTCAGCCCGAAGTGAAAAAAACGCTGGCTTTTGTGGCGTTGGCACTGTGCATTGTGGCTTCCATCCTCATGCTTGCCGGTCACATCATCACGGGTCAACAGGTCGCGGCCGCGACTGGTGGGGACATTAGCCAAATGGGTCTGGACGAGTTGTCCAGCGCTATGGATGTCGCCGACAAGGCCGGGAATCAGCTCCTGGTGTTCGTAGGGATTGCGGGAGTACTGAACCTGGTTGCTTTCATCCTGAGTTTGGTCGCTCTCATTAAGTCCCACCCCAAGACCATGCCCCTGATTATTTTCCTGGTGGTTATCGTTTTGCCAGGTATCGCCCTGGCTATCGGCAGAGCAGTTCAAGCCAGCATTCTTCCTTCCGTGTAACCGCTTGCGGCTGCTTTCCGGGGGGCTCCGATTACCTATTCGGAGCCCCCACTTTCTTGCCTTACCGGTAAAAAAGACCGAATTTGCCCTAAACTGCTATTTTTTGGGAATAATGGAATCATGAGTTTCGTGCGTGAACCAGCAGTAGCAGGATCTTTTTACCCCCAGGATCCAGGTGAGCTGCGACAAACGGTTGACGACCTGCTGAAAAAGGCCGCTTCCCTCATCACTAACGATGTTTCGCAAGACTCACAAGGCAGACCTCTGCGGCAACTGATGGCGGTGCAGGTTCCCCACGCCGGATACATCTATTCCGGTCTCATCGCCGCGGTCGGCTACCAGCTCGTCAGGACCTTGCGTCCCCGACGTGTCGTCATTGCCGGTCCCACGCACCGCGTCGGATTTCGCGGTATCGCACTGAGCGAAGCTGCCGCTTTCGCCACTCCCCTGGGGGAAGTTCCGGTGGACCAGGAGGCCCAACAATACCTGGTGGAGCATAGTTCCGCCGCAGAGTTTTTCGAGCCCTCCCACGTGGAGGAACACGCCTTGGAAGTCCAGCTGCCCTTCCTGCAAACCGTTTTCCGCGACCTAGACTTCTCTATCGTGCCCCTAGCGGTTGGAGATTGCACCCCGGAGGAGGTTTGCGAAAGCCTGCAAACTCTGGTTTCAATTCCGGGAGAGAATCCTGACGATACCTTGATTGTCGTGTCCTCGGATCTGTCCCACTACCTGAGCTACGACGAGGCGCGCAAACTTGACACCACGACCTTATCTCAAGTCATGTCGTTAGAGTACCCCCTCGATCCGCGTCAAGCCTGCGGTGCTTACGCTTGGTCCGGCCTGATTCGTTTGGCGCGCCGGCTGCAATGGCATCCGCAACTGCTGATGAACGCCAGCTCTGGGGACACCGCCGGAGGTAAATCGCGGGTTGTTGGTTATTCCTCCGTGGCTTTCTGGAAGTACAATCCGCCGGAGGATGAATTCGGCATCCCGGATCGTTACGGCTCGCTGCTGCCCCAGATAGCACGCGAAATTTTGATTGATGCGTTCCAGGATGGCAATCGTATCGGCTCTATGAATACCATAGGCAAGTTCAGCGAGTCGGACCGTGCTTTGCAGTTGCTGCTGCGTTCGGTCGGGGCTTCTTTCGTGACTTTGACAAAACACGGGCAGCTGCGCGGATGTATCGGTTCGCTAGCTCCGCATCGAATACTCAGTGAGGACATCGCCGCGAACACTTTGGCTGCCGCTTTTGAAGACCCGCGGTTCCCGCCTCTGCAAGCCTCGGAACTCGATCAGATTAAGATTGAGGTTTCAGTCCTCACGGAACCTCAGGCTTTTGAACGTTTCGAGGGGGAAAGCAACGACTCCTATCTGTCCCGGCTGCGCCCCGGTATAGACGGGGTCATTTTGCGCCGCGGTTTCCACCGGGCGACTTTCCTGCCCCAGGTCTGGAGTGAGCTACCCGATGTACACGACTTTATCTCGCAACTCATGTATAAAGCCGGGCTGGGCACAGAGGAATTCGGGCCGGAAATTAAGCTCGAAACGTATCAGGTTCAAGCCTGGGGCGAGGCCGAAGCCTGAGCGGCCGCGGCCATAGTCGGGCAGGAAAGCAAGAAACTACGCAGCTTTTCCACGACATCTTGGGGAAATTCGCCGCCCTCTGAGACTGCTTCATAAGCCAAACCGTCAATGATGGAAATTATGACGTCGGGCGAACATGAACATTCGGCGGCCTGCAGAATATCCGCGACATATTCGTCAAAGCGGGCGCGTCCCTCACGAGTCTTTTCCACAATAACCTGGTGCTCAGCCAGGACCAGTCCGTGCAACAGGTAGGTACGTATGTACTGAATATCCGCGGCTTGCGGAAGCACCGCGGCGACCAAAAACTCGGGCAGCTTGTCGCGCAGTTCCTGGGGAGAAAGTTGCAGCGCTTCATCGCGGATTTTCCGAGCCCGGTCCACCCAAACCTCTACATTCAGGCTCGCCGCCTCCATCAGCAAATCTTCACGAGTGGGGAAATGGTATTCAATCGTGGAATGAGGCAAGCCGGCTTTTTTCCCCAGAGCACGATAGGTCAGGGCGCTGGGCGAGGAGCGGCGCAGTATCTGAGACGCCGCGGTCAATATCCTGGTCCTGGTATCTATTTGTTTAGAATCACTAGCAATGCTCAAATTACTCAACTCCCTCTCCCCTATGTAAGCTAGCGAAACAGATTTTCGGTCGTGTAACTAGCCCTACCTATTTTTGTTCCAAATTTGCAATTTTTGCAAGTAGCTGTGAAATCTCTGCGGATTCACTCTCGAGAGGATTCAGCAAGTCGATCTGCGGGCTCGGGGGGTCGTCTAACCGCACGTAGGACCATCCGATTGAGGCACTCCGGTCAGCAAGGTCACACGCTTCCACCACTTTTCCACGTAATAACGCTCTGGTATTGGCAGGAGGAATCGTCTTAGCCCGGGCAATGCAACTCTCACTTACCAGCGGCTGCACACTTCCCGACTGCAAAAGCCTCTCACGAAGCCCATATTGCTTTGATAAATCGTGAAATGCTAACTCTGCTCGCCGGGCTTTGGCCCCAGCAAAATTCGCCTCACCAGCGGTGACATGGGAAAGTAGCTGATATTTCAGCGACCAGTCGAGTTCACCACTCAAGGCTGTGAGATCCCCTTCGCTCAGAGCTAACACGCCGCGAGCGACCACGTCCCCCAAACCGAATTCGTCATCGCCCTCAGGAAACAGATTCACGCTTTCTCGCAACAGTTCCGGACAACTGACCTCAACCGCGCTGTCCCCACGCCGTGCGGACATCCGCGCATTCGGGTCGTAATTCCAGGTTTTCATGGCCGCAACCGGATCGTCGAGGACGAAAAGATCCTCCTCCCTCGTGCCTTCCTCCATGAGACGCAAAAATCGGTCGGCCAGGAAAGTTCGCAAAGCGACTGTTACGGGCAACATGGCTGAATCTACGCAGGTCACATGCAAGCGACGCCAGCGGGAGGCATCCGCGTGAGGTTCCTCTTTCGTGTTGATAAAAGCCTTGTGGTGGGTGGGGTCAGCAGAGGCTGCCTCGGTAATATAGTGAGCCCGCGCACTAAAGCAATATTTTCCTTCCTCGTCTATACAGCCGCTTCCGCACAGGATTTGGCGAGCCGCCAGGAACGACACAAAAGCGGGCATCGAAATCGGGGTGTTCGCTCCGTATTGATAGTTTTCGTGGCAGCCAAAACTGTTTCCCCAAGAGTCAGCGTTTGTTTTCAAGACGTGAATCCGGATGCCGCGGTTCACCAAATTATTATTGGCAATATCAACTAAATCTTGAATAATCGCGTCCCCCGCCAGATCTTGGGCCACAACATCTGCGAGGTCAAGGCACTCGGGACCGGCATATTCGGGGTGTTCTCCAATATCGACATAGAGCCTCGCCCCGTTGGAGAGAAACCCGTGAGGAACCCGCACGGCTCGCTCCGTACTGGCAAAAATCTCTTTCACGGCCGCCTCTACGTCTAGCGGTGGTTCCTCCGAGCCGGAATCATCGGAGACGTAGACGCTGGTCACACCATATTCGGTTTCGAGGCCACATACCCTTCCGAGACGTGTCATTGTCCGCCCTGCTGCTTGAAGTTCTGGACAAAACTCAAAGCGTTTACGTTTAAGACGTCCTCGATGTCTTCGATTAACGCATCGAGTTTGTCTTCGGAGATTTTATTCTGCGGAGCAAGTTCGACCTCTTCAACCGATTCGTTCTCGCTGGCGGAGTGGCTTTCTTGAATCTGTTTCGCCATCATTTCCCTTTCTCAAATTGCTCTTTAAAACTCTCACTGGCGTAGTAGCCCTCGTCCCAAGAGTAATATTTCAAATCCGCAGGCAATTCTACTCCCAGGGCTTGCAGGACTTCCGCGACGAGTTTCCCCTGGTCCTCGCTTTCGGAACCGAGCTTGGCCGCGCAAATCTCCACGGCTTTCTGGACTTCCTGGCGAGTGGGGTGGTGTGGGTCGGGGAACTGAACCCGCACCAACTGTGGCTTTCCGATGTCAACCAAAATCGCCATCCAAGACGCCGCCCAGAGCTGGTCGGGGAAACGCCGCAACAGCTCGGCACGTCCTCCGGCGCGGGTTTCTGCCGGCGCTTCCCGAGAGGCCTGTTGGATTTCCTCCAGAGCAAACATCGGCTCGAAACCACCCCTCTCCAGCGCGCGAGCCAGAGACAAGCCCTCATCAACCATGGAAAATCTCAGATCCAACAAGGCCAATCTGGGGTCGTCCCAGCCGCAGCCCAGTTGGTCCCGCTTACGGTCCAAGAGCGCGAGTTTCGCACACCACTCTACGAGGGCAGTGGATTCGCGCCAGCCTGCCTCGAGGGAGTTCAAGACCCGTTCCCAGTTCTCGATTACCCACTTGGTTTCACTGTCCGCCTGCTGAGATGCCCCAGAGCCAGCCTCAAAGCCAACTTCACGAATGAACTCCAGATATCCCTGCTGAATCTCGAGCGCAGTAGCTGCTCCCCCGGCCTTCAGAGGGCAAGCCTGTTGCAACGTGACGTCGCGGGAAAAGGCCTTAATTGCCGCTACCGAATCCGCTAGCGCCCACCTATCGGCGAGTTCACGAGCCCGTTCGGGAAGGTTCTCGGCCAGACTCAACAGCAGCGCGGCCGTCCCGGTGCGTAATGCAGTGGAATAAGGGAACATCGAGGAATCCGCGGTGATGACGTGGAACCGCCGATAGCGGCGAGTAGCGTGGGGCTCGTCGCGGGTGTTGACGATGGGGCGTTCCCGCGTCGTCATCAGGGAAACTTCGGTTTCGATAAAATCCGCGCGTTGGAAAACCTGGAAACCCGCGGTTTCGCTGTTTTGGCCCAGCCCGAGACGTCCCGTGCCGCAAAAAATCGGGCGAGACACTAAGTACGGCATAAAGAGGTCCACCAAGAGCTGCCATTCCACGCTGCGTTCTACGAGGTAGTTTTCATGCGCCCCCCAAGCCGAGCCGTGCGCATCGGTGTTGTTTTTTAAGACTAAAGCCTTCGCCCCGGCCTCGTCAGGGGAAGTACTGTCACGCAGAGCCTGGGCCGCGCGGGTCATGATTTCATCTCCGGCACGGTCGTAGAGAGCTGTTTGGAGAGGCCCGAGACATTCCGGCGCGGAATATTCGGGGTGACCGTGGTCGACGTAGAGCCTCGCTCCGTTGGGAGCAATGGTGGAGTTGCCGCGGTAGTAGTGTTGACCAAACGCATCAACTTTCGTAACCCAGCGAGTTTTCACGCCGGTCAGGACGGCGCCGAGTTCCTCGTTCGTCCGTGCCTCGGGAGGCAAGTCGTGGTGTTCTTTACCCTCGGCGTCGAGTTCCGGATGCTCTCCCGAATAGTCGAAACGAGTGCCGGCTCCGGGGAGCATCTGCCAAGAGACGGCGGCACCTGCCGGATCGGGAACGTGGTTCGTCACCGGCACCCCCGGTGTTTTCGCTTCCTCCAGAGCCCAAGTGCGCCACAAGCGTTGAGCCAAGACTTCCGCCTGTTGCGCGGCCTGAGTTTCAGAATCCCCCGCCTCCGGAGTGGGACCGGCGGGGAAATCGCTCAAGGCATATTCAGTTTCTATCGACATGATGCGTTTCACGCTCAGCATATGTTTCCTCCTTCGCGCGGTCCCCCGCGGCGCTCTCAATCCTCTTGAATCGGGGTAATGTCCAAAATGGGGTCTAACCGTTTGGAACGCCCCACTATCCGGGCCCATTCTTCGGGGTCTGAAACTCCCGGCAGGTCTTGGTGAGCTGCAGTTTCATCCCGAATCGCGGCCAGCAAGTGTTCGAGACGAATCCCCGGCTCGCCGCGAAGCGCTTGTTGAACCGCCCGTGCCTTAGCTTTTTCGACAATCGAAGCCAGCATCGCTCCCGAAACCAGGTCAGAGAGATACCAGGTCTCTTCCTTGCCGGATTTACGCGTCACCCGCAGGATGGCTGTAGCCGCATCGCGAGTAAAGACCTTGTCGATGACCTCATCGCGCAAGGCAGCGGGGTTTACTCCCGGGGCATAGGGCAGGTCCTCACGCAGATATTTTCCGAGAATCTCGGTGCAAGCCGCTTTATTGGGCCGCGGGATGCGAATATGCATGTCGAGGCGCCCGGGCCGGACAATCGCCGGATCGATTAGGTCCTCGCGGTTGGAAGCGCCGACTATGACCACGTTACGCAGCTCCTCGACCCCATCAATCTCCGCGAGGAGTTGCGGAACGACGGTTGTCTCGACGTCGCTCGAGACGCCCGTGCCGCGAGTCCTAAATAGGGCCTCCATCTCATCAAAAAAGACGATGACCGGAACCCCGTTCGCGGATTTTTCGCGGGCGCGGGAAAACACGGCACGCACACGCCGCTCGGTTTCGCCCACGTACTTGTCGAGCAGTTCGGGGCCTTTAATATTGAGGAAATGGGCCTTCTTGCCGAGCATCTCGCTCAGCGAAGTGGCGATTGCCTTGGCTATCATGGTCTTCCCGACGCCCGGCGGGCCGTAGAGCAAAATGCCCTTGGGGGGTCGCAGCTGATAGCTTTCATAGAGTTCGGGGTGGGTCATTGGCAGTTCGATGGTTTCCCGAATCAGTGTCAAGACGGATTCGAGTCCGCCAATCTGATCCCAGTTCACGCCCGGATTGTCGTCAAGTTCCAGGCCCTCAATCTCAGGTCGCGCCAGATATTCCTGGGCAAACCCCGATTGCAGATCCACCAGTAGCGTGTCGCCGGGGCGAATCCTCGTGCCGTGAAGCCGGTCGCTCAGTCGCAGCAAACGAACGCTATCGTTGTTGACCGTGACGAGGATGCGGTCTGTATCCACGTGTTCCAATACGACCGCGCTCACGCCGGTATCGGCGGCGGTTTCTCTCCCGATGCCAACCATTTTGTCGTTTAGCAAAATGGTGTCGCCGAGCTGGAGCCTTCCCCACGCAATCGTGTCGCCGATGGTGACGCGAAAACGTCGTCCCATGACGGAAACGTCTACGAGACGTTGTTCCGAATCGACAAGTTTCACGACAGTCCCGTGAGTAAGGGGCGGCTCCTGTAACCGCTGAATCTCTTTGCGCAGATTCTTCAACTCACTTTGAGCCTGTGCCAAAGCGGAGGCCAGCAACGTGTTCTGGTTTTCCAAGCGCTGCGGCTCGCTGGTCTGCCCGCTCGGATTGCTCGAAACATGGCTATCTGACATGGTCACCTCCTAGCTGAACCAGTGCATGATGACGAGACATCAGCGTCCCTCCTTAAACTCGGGAGATGAGGTCTCCCAGCAAGGAAACACCTCCGCCACGTGAAAGCGGACGGAGATGCCTCCTGGTCCCTGTCAAGTTATAGGGGATTATTCCGTGTTCATCCGTAACTGTTTTGCCACGGGTTGCTTTCGCGGCTCGCAGCATCACAATACCAATGAGGCGAAACGGAACAGAGCCTATCCATCACTTCAGCTCTTTATCCTTATATTCCTTCGCGAAGACCATACAGATGAGGGCAAAGGCCGCTACAACACACATATAGTAAGCTGGCGCGATGGAATTTCCGGTCGTTTTTATCAGCAGGGTGGAGATGAAACCAACCGTGCCGCCAAAAATCGTATTGGCCAGATTGAAAGAAATGGCAAAACCACTGTATCTCACTTCCGTAGGGAGAGTCTCAGAGAGGAAGGATGAGAGAGTCCCGTCATTAAGCGTGAGGCAATAAGCCAGAATTAACTCAATAATCAGAATAACAGCAAATTTACCGGTATTGAGAATATGGAAAGCCGGCACGGTCAGCATTATGAAGGACACCGAGGCCGCAATCATCAGTTTCTTTCGCCCAAAGCTGTCCGATAGCTTCCCTGATGAGAATATCATCAGCACGTAGGCAATCAACGTGATATTGGTGATGATGTTGCTCTCAACCGGGCCGAGCTTCACTTCGGTTTCAATGTAAACGGGCAGATACGTGAACACCATGTAGAACCCGATGGCATTGAGCGAGGATACCCCGAAACAAATCAGCGTCTCTTTGAGGTGCTTGGTGAACAGCAGACGCAGCGGAGAAGACATCTGTTTGCCGGATTCCTTGAGATTCTCTAGCATCCGCATATACACATCGGAGTCCTCCAGTCGCAGCCGCAGAGCCAGCACCACTACCCCAAGCGGGAAAGCCAGCAGGAACGGAATCCGCCACCCTATAGACTGCATCATCTGCTCCGACATGGTCAGAGTCAGAATCGTTGCCAGGAAAGAACCGCACATGAGTCCGACAGCAGTTGACGCCGGAACCATTGAGCAATAGAAACCTCGACGATTCTTTGGGGCATATTCAGCGATAAAGATGGCCGCTCCAGCGTATTCACCAGAGGCGGAGAACCCTTGGGTAAGCCGCAAGAGCAACAGCAACAGCGGTGCGGCTATACCAATGGTGGCGTAACTGGGAATCAAGCCGATGAGACTGGTAGAACCCGTCATCACCAAGATTGAAGCCGTTAGGGACCACTTTCGTCCCTTCTTGTCACCCATGTAACCCCAGAAGAATGCCCCTATGGGTCTTGCCAGGAAGGAGAGCGCAAAAACGGCGTAGGTCGCGAGGAGTTTGACGCTGGGATCTCCTTCCGGGAAGAATACTACCGCGATTACCGTGGCAAGGTATGAATAGGAACCGTAGTCCATCCATTCCGCAAAGTTCCCCAAGAAAGATGACGATAGCACACGGCGTACGATGACATCGTCAGTTTCCATTTTTTCAGGTTGGTTGTTGTCTGTCATATCTATCCCTAACTGATTCCTGAACAAAATCCGAATCCGTAGGTATATTTAAGATTACTCAACAACTAGGATGCGGTTGTTTCCAGGATTTCTTCTGGTTGCTCCGCGCTATCTAAACGACTCTGTTTCCGGTTCTTCCGGCTCTGGCGCAGCATACTGACGCTCGGGTACATCCCTCCTCCTACTACCAGTATAAAGCCCAGAACCGTGTTAATGGTCAGAGCTTCCCCAAATACCAGCAAACCGGTGAACAGGGCCACGGGAACCTCCCAGTAGGCGATGATGCCGTAATCCGCAGCCGGCAGGTTTCGTCCTGCCACTAACAGGAAGCCCAAGGCGATAGGTCCGCAGATAATCCACAGCAGCACCGCACCTACCCAGTTAAAGGGGGTCAGCTGCAGATCCAAAGCCCAACCGGGCACGTGACCAAGCGTGCCGATGAGGTGCAACATCAGCGCCAAGCTGCCGGCTGCAACCGTAGCGGCAATAAAGTTCCACACACCACGGGCAGTCGTGTCCGCGTCTTTGCGGTAGCCGTTAAAGAACATTGATGAACCATAGAAGATACCGGAAAGGAACCCAAATAGGTTGCCCACTCCGGCAAGCGGGAATTCGGGGGTTGAAGCCGTCAAGTTAAAATCAACGAAAAATCCATTGTCGCCAAAGCCAATGAGCTGGTTGCCGAACAACATCCCCGTAAACACCGCCACCAGACATATGTAGTGGACGAGAGTCATCGGTTCTTTACGGAAGATCCGTGCCAGCACAATGCAGACGACCGGTCCGATGTAGATGAGCAGCACCGCGTTGGCGACAGTGGTCAGCAAAGTCGAGGTCACGTAGCATCCCAGAGAAAGCCCAATCATGACCCCGCCCATGATGATAGCGGGGCTGACTTTCAGTTCTTTCCACACTTTCACCTTTTTCGTCATCAACATCAAGCAAACGAAAAAGATGATGCCCATAGCCATACGTCCGGTTGCCATGAGAGCACCGACGCTATTGCCAGCGTTTAAGCCTTTAGAGCCGTCAAACATATCTGTTCGTGTACCCCACCGACTGAATAGCGGGACCAGGCCCATACCTGTGGCAGAAATAAACATGGCGATGGCGCCCCATTTTGTGTTCATTACATAATTATTTCCAGTACTCATTACCCTCACGACCTTTGCGAATTTTTGACCCGTGGCCCCTCTCCTTTGAGGGGCGCTAAATAAATGTCTTGCTGTAGAAAAAGATTGGAATACGCTAAATAGCGTTTATAGTCCCGCTGGGGCTGCGAAAGAACTTTCCGCAGCCCCAGCATGAACTGTCATCGTGTTAATTCAGAATTGAAAACTAACTCGAGTTAGACGAGAGTCGGATCAGCAACCTGATTCGGGAAGTAATCCTCGCAGGTGCCTTCGCGGTAGACGTCTGCGGTCGAGCAGTGCAGGCCGCCGCCGAACGGGTAGGCATCGCGGAACGGAACCGGAATCACGTTCATGCCCAGCTTGTCCATCTGCTCGAGCTGGTTGGTCTCGGAAGCCTCGACGATAACCGTCTTGTGATCCAGGACCAAGCAGTTCATGGACAACCACACGGAGGAGTAGCACAGAGGCGGCGGAGTGGTGTGAGCCGGCTGTGCTGCGTCCACAATCTGCCAATCGTTCGCTTCGAAGATCTTGCGCTGTTCTTCGGGCAGGCGGCGGTGCGGGTTGTTGATGATGAGGCCCGGACGCAGCGGCACGAAGGTCGCGTCGATGTGAATCGGGTAGGGGTCGCCGGGGAAGTTCACAGCGTGTACCCGGAAGTCGGGGTAGTAGCGCTTGAACCATTCCATAGCCTTGCGGTTGGTGGTCAGGCCATGCTGAATGAACAGGTCCTTGCCCAGACGCATCACGTCAGCGGCGTCCCACAGGGGCTCAACTTCAGTGGTGACGAAGTCTTTCGCGGCGGTGCGCTCCAAGCGCTCCTCCAGAGAAATCCTCTCATCGTAGTAGTTGTGCTTGTAGGACTTATCGGTCAAACGAGGACGAGGAGCCTGGGTCCACTTGAACTCCGGATCTTCCTCGAAGTACTGGTTCATCAACGGCCAGTATGCCAGGTACTCGAAGTAGCGGCAGCGGAAAGAGTTCGCGGCCGACATAATTTCGTTACCGATGGTCAGCAAGATGTCGCGAGGCGGCATACAGGTCATCATGGAATCGTTGCGGAAATCCGGAGTACCAATGGCCTGGTTCCACTGCAGCGGCGTAGGACGGTCGACGATAACACCGTGATCTTCCAGAATCTTCGCCAAGTTATCGAGTTGGGCATTGGCCTTCTCAACGGTTTCCAGCGGGCGCATACCCCACATACCGCGCATCTCGGAATCGACAGGAACCTTCTCAGAGGTCGCCGGTTCCTCCGGGGGAATCATAGAGTTGTCGGCGCGTCCGACAATCACTCGCTTCAAAGGATCAAAATCGTTCCAAGAACTGACGATTTTCGCCATATCAGTCTCCTTATAGTCTGATGCGCTACCTCGCACATCTGCTTGTTTATTGTTTCTGTGTTGTACGGAGAGCCGACCATCTTTGGTCGGTTCTCCGTATCCATCCCGTGCTCCATTCACGGAATACAAAGCCGGATTGCCAACTTTGGTATATTCCCCACTAGGCTCCAATGGGGGGTTCTGCAGGGGTGCCGAGGCATCTCTCCATCACCTGTTGGTACAAGTGTACAACCTTTTGGTACGAATGTACAGGTTTTTTTAGAAAGAACTTTTTAATTCCTAAAATGCCTGATAAAAGGCGGTTTATGGGAGTAAAAAACGTGGCGCCCCGGATTCCGAGACGCCACATTCATCGGTTATTTTAACCGCGCTGGTTTTACCGACCCTTCAAGAAGGCCTTGCCCAGCTGACGGTTCAAGAACGCTATGCAATCTAGCGGGATTTGCTTCGGGCACGCAGCCGCGCACTCACCGATATTTTGGCAAGCGCCGAAGCCTTCCGCATCGTGCTGGTTCAACATCGCCACCACGCGCTCGTAGTTCTCGACCTTACCCTGCGGCAGCAAGCCCAGGTGAGTGACCTTGGCCGAAGTGAACAGCATAGCCGAACCATTCGGGCAGGCCGCCACGCAAGCGCCACAGCCGATG
>NZ_CFKZQR010000022.1:0-30326 GCF_985070215.1 Mobiluncus sp.
CCCGGCTATTCTCCCCCTATAATCCACAAAACTCCGCACTGAACCGACGTTTGCGAAAATAGCGGCGTATCTGGTAGTCTAGTTGGGCGCTTTCGGCGTATGGCGGGTTTCCCGAGTGGCCAAAGGGGACTGACTGTAAATCAGCTGCGCAATGCTTCAGGGGTTCGAATCCCTTACCCGCCACCATTACTTTATTCTGGGTTATTTTTACGGCACAGAAATCGCAGGCGGCACATGGCAAAGAATACTGAAGCGCCCGGTGAAAACGGCGAACTCTTCGATGAAAACAGCAGCCCGCAGGTTCCTCACGAGACCAATGACGGTGACCCGCGGATTGTCACTGTCCCCGGTTCCTCCAAGAAATATCGCACCTCACTGATCCTGGTCGTGGTCCTGATGGGACTGGCTTTGACCCTGTTGCAAGTCTCCACCGTGAACGTCGCCCTCGCGGTGCTGCCCGACTCTATCGGAGCCAGTGCACAAGAGGTGCAATGGGTCATTTCCGGGTATGCCCTGGCTATCGGGCTGTCGATGGTGCCGATGGGACGCCTTGGCGACTTGTTTGGCCGCTCGCTCCTGTTCGTCCTGGGCCTCGCGCTGTTTTCCGTGTCCTCGTTCCTGTGTGCCATCTCAACCTCCGGGTCGATGCTGGACTGGATGCGGATTCTGCAAGGTTTCGCGGCCGGTATCTATAGTCCCCAGACCGCGGGAATTATTCAGCAGTATTTTTCCGGCCAAGCCCGCGCGCTGGCTTACGCCCTGATGGGTTTAGTCGTGTCCGTTACCGTGGCTCTGGGCCCGATGCTGGCGGGTATCCTGATTGCGATTTTTGGCCGGGAAAATGGCTGGCGGCTCGCGTTTTCCCTGAACCTGCCGCTGGGTCTGATCGGGGTCATTTGTGCGCTGCTGTGGCTGCCGTTTAAACGGGAACGAATCTTTGCACGCCGCGCCCGCATTGAAGCCTTGGAAGCTGACATCGCCCGGGCCGTCAAAGCTGGCAAGAAAGTCCCGAAGCGATCCCGCGTCGACCTTGACCCGCTGGGGATGATCCTGCTGGGGGCGGCGGTTATCGGCATTATGCTGCCTTTCGTAACCACCGGATCGCTGTGGCGTTTCGTCCTGATTCCCGCGTCTCTCACCGTATTCGTCCTGTGGGTCTGGTGGGAGCGGGCGTATGAGGCCCGGGGACGTTACCCGATGGTGAGCTTGCGGCTGTTCAAAATCCCCTCCTACAGCTTTGCCAGCGCGATTGGCGCTATCCAGTTCTTGGGCGTGCCCTCCGTGTACGCCATCAACGCCATGTTCTTGCAAAACGGCTTCGGTCAAACCGCGCTCATTGCGGGCCTCAGCGGGATGCCCGGCGCAATCCTGTCCGGTGTGACTTCCATCGCAGTAGCGCGCCAGACCATCAAGCACGGCCGGGTCATCCAGGCCTGGTCGCTGGCGATAATGCTGGTGGGGGTGGTGTTGACCGCGGTTATGGCGGTGCTGTTTGCCCACGGCGGTTCTGTGTGGCTCATCAGTATTGGGCTGGCGGTACTGGGGCTCGGCTCAGGCTCGATGGGTTCGGCGAACCAAACGCAGGCGATGCTGGAAGTCCCGCCCTCCCGAGGCAGTATTGCCGGGGGCATCCAACAAACCGGCCAGCGTATCTTTACCGCCATCGGTTCCGCTGTCCTCACCGGAGTGTTCTTTGGGGCGACCGCCGGGCTGGAAGCTACCGTGCCCGGGGCGAATCTGACTTTAGCGAAAGCCTGGAGTCACGGCTATGTGCTGTCTTTCGCGGGTTCCGCCGGATTCCTGGCGATAGCCCTGGTCGTGGCCGTTGTCTTTGTTTTCTTTCCCCGTCAACCGCGCCCGGTCGCCGCGAGAAGGAGTGACGTGAACGTAGTAAATCCTCAGAATTCCGCCAACATAGGGCCAGAAATCTGGCACAACCAAAAGCACATGTTCCCGCCGATGGCTATCGGGCTATCGATGGCAGGATTTTACGTCACCGCTGCCGGTTCTCTCATCGCCACCCTGTCACGCGACCTTGGCGTGAAACCCGAGGCTTTCACCTGGCTGGGCGCCGCCTACGGCTTTGGCATGCTGGTGTCGGGGCTGCTGGCGCCGTGGGTGATGCGCAACGGCCCGGTCTGGTCGCTGCGGCTTGCCCCGCTGTTGGTCCTGCTGGGCACGGGGATGGTGGCTTGGAGTCCCTCGATTGCGGTCAGCTTGGTGGGCGTGACTTTGGCTTGCCTGGGTGGCAGCACAGTTTCGGCCGCGGTCGCCGGCACATTCGTCGGTACCGAGGGGACGAAGTACCTGTCATTGACCGTCGGGATTTCCTCCTCAGTGTCGATTGCAACGACGGTGGTTTTTGCCCTGGTAGAGCGCGTATTTCCCGGTTTTGGCCGCATGGCGCTGTGGTTTGTCTTGCTGATGGCCGTGCCGACTTTGGTGTGGGGGTGGAGACTCCCGGCTGTGCCATTCCGGCAGGTGTTGCAAAAGGGCTTGAGCGCGCCAACCGGGTCGCCGTCCGTAATGGGTGATGCCGCCAGCGACCAGCCCACCCCCGCTGCTGCGGACGTAAAACCCGGTGTGCCCAGCGCTTCTGCGGACTCCCGTAACTCCGGCGCCTCCCGAACACCCGGCGTGAAGCCCTCCAAGTGGTTGTTTACTTCCCAAATCCTGCGGCTCATCCTCACGGCCGGAGTTGAGTTCGCCATGTATGCCTGGGCGGTGACGCGCCTGCGGGAGCTGGGGGTCGAGCTGGCACCGGCCTCGGGACTGGCAACCGCGTTTGCTGTCGGCATGGCGGTGGGCCGTCTGGGCGGAGCTGTCTTTGCGCGGCGCTATGGAGCCTGGTGGGTCTTTGTGGGGCTAGGATTCTGCGGTACGGCAGCGGTCGCTTTCGTGCCCTCAGTCGGAGTGGCGGTGGTCGGTTTGTTCATCAGCGGCCTGGGGGTGAGCTGCCTGTATCCCATCAGCGCGACGGAGTTCTCCGGCTTGCCAGGGATGCAAAAGCAACATGCAGCGGCGGTCATTAGTTGTCTTTCCGGGATTGGCGCTATCGTGACGCCGCTGCTGCTGGGGTTGCTGTTGGCGGCACTAGGCCTGCACTACGGGTTCCTGGTGTTGCTGGGGTTCTACGTGCTTCTCGTGTTTTTGCCGCGGCCCTCCGCCGCGCACTTGGGAATCGCCTAAATTGGTGTAAAAGCCGGGGGAGCGTTAGAATATTTCCTTGTGCGTCTTGATGGCGTGCGCCTTTTGCTGCCCGTAAACGGGCGGCGTCTCGCGGGGAAATCACCGCGAGAAAACGATGCAGACCGAGTGAGAACCGTGTCACCACGGCCTTCACGAAGTCGAAAAAGTTTGGGTGGAGACCTGCCAGGTCGACACCCCTATGGAAAAGGACCCAAAAATATGGCTAAGAAAAAAGTCATCGGAGTTATCAAGCTCCAGATTCAGGCCGGTGGGGCAAACCCGGCACCGCCGATTGGCCCGGCATTGAGCCAACACGGCGTGAACATTATGGAATTCTGCAAGGACTACAACGCCAAGACCGAGTCGATGCGCGGCTCCGTGGTTCCTGTGGAAATCACCGTTTACGAGGATCACAGCTTCGACTACGTGCTGAAGACCTCTCCGGCCTCCGAGATGATTCGCAAGGCCGCGGGTGTTCAGAAGGGTTCGGGCACCCCGAACACCGTCAAGGTAGCGAATCTGACCTGGGATCAGGTAGAAAAGATCGCTTCGGAAAAAATGCAAGACCTCAACGCTAATGACATCGAGGCCGCGAAAAAGATTATCGCGGGCACCGCTCGGTCCATGGGCATCACGGTCGGTTAATCGTCAATAACTGTGGAGGGGCTTAGTGTTTGCCCACACCACGACTGCGTAAGGAGCAGAACATGAAACACGCCAAGAAATACAACGAGGCCGCGAAGAAGATTCTTCCCGACACTCTCTATCCCATCGACGACGCATTCAAGCTGGTCAAGGAAACTTCCAGCGTGAAGTTCGACGCGACCGTAGAGGTTGCGATGCGTCTGAACGTTGACCCCCGCAAGGCTGATCAGATGGTGCGCGGCACCGTTTCTCTGCCTCACGGCACCGGCAAAACCGCTCGGGTCCTGGTTTTTGCCGTAGGTGATAAGGCCGCTGATGCCGAGGCGGCGGGCGCTGACGAGGTCGGTGGGGACGAACTCATTGAGAAGGTTTCCAAAGGCTACACCGACTTTGATGTGGCGGTAGCGACTCCTGACTTGATGGGCAAGGTCGGTCGCTTGGGTAAGGTGCTCGGCCCGCGCGGCCTGATGCCGAACCCCAAGACCGGTACCGTCACCATGGACGTGGCGAAAGCGGTCAAGGACATCAAGGGCGGGCGTATCGAGTTCCGCGTTGACAAGCACGCTAACCTGCAGTTCATCGTCGGGAAGTGCTCGTTCGAGGCCGCCCAGCTGGCCGAGAACTTCCGGGCTGTGCTGGAGGAAGTTGAGCGTCTGCGTCCCTCGACCATCAAGGGCCGTTACATTAAGAAGGCTTCCATCTCAACGACGATGGGTCCTTCGATTCCGCTGTCCTTAGCGACTAAGGAATAAGCACTTTCTTCATGGTGGGGTCAGGGGCAACCTTGGCCCCACCAGTTTAAGGGCACTTATTTGGAACTATCCATATATGCCTGGTGTATTTGCGAATCTTCGAGCTTTTTGGTGAGTCGCCACAATGTTGTGGCTGGGAAGTAGAGCATCATCAAGCAAGGGGCAGAAATTTCGGCGGCGTAATCCCACAGCAAAAATGGGTAGCTGCTTGACCAGGAGATTCCAACGAAGAATCCCAAAAAAAAGACCCCTATTAGGATTAAAGTTATACAGCAGGACCTAAAGATGAGTGGATTTTTATTGAATGTTGTAAATATTGCCTCGAACGAAGTCAGTATGGAAATAAAGCTTAAAATCAGGAGGATGACGGTGAAAATTATAAATGGATTTTCGCGACTGGGGGACAATGTAAAATACAGTACGTAAAAGGTCAAAATTATAAACAGCGCTAGGTAATCTGCAATCCGTGTATTCATAATTGACAATCCCTTTAACATTGAAATTTTCGTATTATTGTATCCGGGTGAAAGGAATCCTATAAAAGTTAGCTACGTGAGAGTTTTCAATTAGAGGCCTCTGTAATTTGGGTTTGCCCGTTTGATGGCCTCTTGCTTCACTCTTGCACCAGCTATGTCTCGCCGCAAGAATCACTTCAATTGAAATATTGCATTTTTTCACCGGGGACAAAATTTGCCCATTTTTCTGGCAGATGCATGGTCAATCTTGACAAATTTAACTTAGCTATTCTCGTACTTTTCCTCTGCCTTTTCAGAGTCTCAGTCCTAATCGTGTGAGGAATGCATGGGCATAGCTGAGCCGAAGGGGTGGTCTTGCCGGAAGGCGCACAAGGGGCAGAACTCGCCCGCAGTGGCGGGGAAACGGTTGTGGCACGAGGGGCAGAGTTTCGTTTTCACCGCGGTCAGGGTTCGGGTGGCACCATCGTGGATTTCTGCCCAAGTGGGGTGGCCTTGTACCGACAGGGCGTGCTCGGGACACAGTTTCAGGCAGGCGCCGTCAGCTTCGCAGCGCGCTAGGTCTTGCGTGAGGGTCAGCAGATTGGCGTCCGCGGGGTCAGGTGTGAGGGACAAAGCCTGGTGTGGACACGCGGCGACACATACCCCGCAAACGCTACACGTGCTGACCTGCAAGGTCCATGACGGCGGCGGGTCCGGCGGCGGCTCGCTCACCCCCAGCAGAGCAAAAGCCTGAGCGCTGCGTTCTTGCCAGTTGGCGTTCAAGTCCAGGGCGCACGTGGTGGATAGCCCCAAAAAAGACCGCCGCGACACCCCCAGCTGCGAAACCTCGACCCACTTTCCGGCAAACCTGCCCTGGTGCGGTGTCTCCCACAGGTGCAAGCGGCCAGGAAAAACTTCCTCGCCGAGCTGTAGCAGCCGACGCAAGCCACCGTCCCTCGAACACGGCACGAAAGCAATACGCCCCACCCCTAGTGCCAGAATCTGCGCGAGCGAACCCAACGGTGCCTCGCCCCAGCAAGCATCGTAATGCAGTGCGCACGCCCGGCGGGGCACACGCGGTCGGGGGCTGTGGTCGCAGGCCAAAATCAGGGTTTCGGGAACTTCGCCCGCACTTAAAAAGCGCAGCAGTTCACGCAGAGAGTCTTTCATCGGGTGGGGTTTTCCGAAGTGTGGTCGCCGGGGTGTCCGGGTTCGCTAGGTTCGCTGTGCCGAGCGGGAGCGGTGGTGTCCCCCGCGTCACGAGCCGCCCCCGGGACACCCGGGTCGCCGAACTTTCCCGCCGCAACGCCCTTGTGACCGGGCGTAACGCCTCGGTAGGGAGCGGCGAACCCCGACACCACGTCCGCGGAGGCGAGCAACTCCCGGGTGGACAGGGTCACGCACCAAGACGCGAAAGCAGCGTAGCTCAGGGCCTCCACCCCTTGCATCCAGGCGGTTTGAGACTGCGCCTCGGCCTCGCGCAAAGTCGCGGGAACCCACCGCAGGGGGTGTTCGGCCGTGAAAGCCGCCACGATGTCGCGCACGTGGGTGTAATCCTCCGTCCGGTCCTGTTCCAGCGCCGTCATCATTTGCTGACAGCCCTGAGACAGAAAGGCGAACTCCAGCCCGAGGTGGTCGTCCGGTTCGGTGTGCAGCCGGGGAGCCTGCAAGCCCAGCCGAGAGTAGTACATCCGGACTTGAATCGTCTCGGTATCGAAAACCAGTTGCTCCTCGCCAACATGAACCGACTCGAAAGGCGAAACTCGGGCGTTGGCCGAAACCCCGTAGAGGAAATCCTGATCCATGCGAATCGTCTCATCGTCCTCGTGGCTCTCCCAAGAACGTTGCAGCAGGTTGATGCCGCGGGTGTGGGCGGCGTGGGCGTCCGTCTCGAGGTCAGCGAGTTCGGGGAGGGGGGACGGTTCGCGCCAGAAGGGCCAGTCCGAGAGTTGTGAGTAAATGTCGCGGCGGGTGTCCGTGGTCGCGTGGCCCAGGTGCAGCCGGCCCAGGACCAAAAAAGACGCCGCAAAAGCATCGAGATAGGGAGCGTCAACGCGCTGACTCATGGGTATCTTCCTTCTGTCATAAAGTGTGGCTCCCGGTTATACGCCGGGAGCCACCGAGTTGTCTCTAGGACCCCGGTTAGGGTGCGATAACCTTTTGCACTGTATTCAAGCCTACATGCCACAAGCCTTCGTAGTGAACGGCTCGGCCCATCAGTTCGCTGATGAACGCCACCAGCAACGCACCGCTCAGCAACATGGTCAGGGTGGTCGTGGGCTTCTCGTGCAACCGAATCTGGGTGAATGCAAACACACCAGCCGCGATGACAGCGATACCCAACAGAACCAGACGGCAGGTCAGGAAACCACCCGAGATAGCGTCGGCGACTTGTGCCGCCGCCCCGCCCTGCTGATGCAGACCCAACAGGTAAGCCGGGTAGGTAATCATGATGACAACGCCGCTGGCCGCCCCCACAATGGTGAGGATTTGCATGGCGGAATGCACCAGCGACTTCAGGTCGTCGCTAATCTGACCCACCGCGAGACGCGAGCGCCACCCCTTCGCTTCGGGAGCGGCTTCGGCCGCGGACAGTGCCTTTTTCCACACCAACAATAGGCTCAGCGCCACCGCGAGCGGACCGGTCAACAGAGCCGAAGCAAAGAAGAACACGGGAACCACGGGGGTGTGCCACGCCGGAATAGTCCGCAGCGTGCAGTACACGCAGCTCATCGAGATGAGCAGAGCCAGCCCGCTCAAGGCGGTGAGGACCGCCAGCACATCGCGGAGGGTCCGACTCAGCCACTTATTCCACTGGCACACGGCGAAAACGAAGCCAAAACCTCCGAACAGCACCCCGCTCAACAGTTCGCGGCTGAGCCACGAGGAACCGACGTGCATCAGGGTGAACGGGGCGTGCAACGGGTCGTTCAGGTGGAAAAATGCCGCGAAAAACCCCAGAATCAGCAGCGGTCCGACCGCGAACAGGGACGTGTCGGTCACCCGGTCTATGGCTTCACCAGGCAGTTTGCGCAGCCGTCCCAGCAGCTGGACGAGCCCCAGAGCCCAAAAAGCCCCGACTGCCATCTGGGCGATAACGGTAAACAGAATCATAGGGAGTTCTTCCATTTTCAGATCTCCTTCGGGTTGGTGATTTCGCCGGTGGGTTGATCCCACGGTTCGGCGTCCCGGTGCGCTTCAATGACCAGGTGCGGTTCTGTCAGGGACGGGTCGGGCAGGGGAGCGATACCGTTGAGGTCGCCGTGTTTCTCACGGAGTTCCTCGATGGGACCCCATTCCAGGGCGCGCGAGGGGCAGGCCGCGACACATGCCGGGTCTTTACCCTCCGAGCGGTAGTCGTAGCACAGGTCGCACTTTGACATGTGTCCGGTTTCCGGGTTGAGTTGAGGCGCGCCGTAGGGGCAAGCCCACTGGCAGTAGCGGCAGCCCACGCACTTCGATTCGTCCACGTACACGGTGCCGTCCTCGCGGCGGCTCATCGCGGTAGTGGGGCAAACCTCCATGCAGACCGGGTTTTCGCAGTGGTTGCAAGAGATGGAAACGTAGTAGGCGAACACTTTTGGTTGGAAGGTGTTGCCTTGGACTTTCCAGGTTCCTCCGGAGTATTCCGCGACTTTGCGCCAGTGCACGCCCAGCGGCAGGTCGTGTTTGTCGATACAGGCAATCTGGCAGGCTTTGCAGCCGTTGCAGCGGGTCTGGTTGAAATAGAACCCGTATTTGGCGCCAGCTTTAGTGAAGTTTTCAGCCATGATGTGTCCTCCTAAGCCTTCTCAATTTCCACGGTGATGGTGTGTACCGCGTTGCCATGTGCCAAGGGCGAGGGGTGCAGCGAGGACAGGGTATTGGTGTTTCCGCCGATGTCCACCGGGATATCCTGGTTGGCTCCTGCTGGGGGCTTCACCTCGGAGGCATCGACCGGATGATACCAGGCGCCTTGGGGCAGGGAAACGACTCCGGGAGCGATGCGGGGAGTAACTTTCGCTTCAATCCTCACGGTGCCGCGGTCGTTGTAGGCAAACACCAGGTCGCCGTTCTTAATCCCGCGAGCCTTGGCGTCAATCGGGTTGATCCAGATGGTTTGCAGGTGAGCCTCGCGCAGCCAGTCCACATTTCCATACGTTGAGTGGGTCCGACCTTTGAAGTGGTGACCTATGCATTGCAGCGGATACTTGCCGTTCTTGGTGGAGGCTTGCCCGTCCCAAGTTTCCACGTACTCGGGCAGCGGTACCAGCCGGTCGCCCTCGGCCTTTTCCCGGAAATCATCGAAAGTCCACTTGGTAGCCATCTGTTCGATGCGCTGGGAATAGATTTCAATCTTTCCGCTGGGAGTAGGCAAGGGGTTGGCTTGCGGATCCGTGCGGAAGTCTTTCATCGAGACGACCGGTCCTTCGTTGCGGCGGTAGACCCCCATCTGTTTCCATTCCTCATAAGTGGGTAGTTCGGGGTCGTCCTCACGTGCGGTGTCGATTGCCTCTTTCAGCCATCCCTCACGAGTCTTGCCTTCGGTAAAGTCGTCCTTTACGCCCAGGCGCTCGGCTAGCTCGGTGCAAATCGTGTAAACGTCCTTGCACTGGTACAGGGGTTTGATGGCTTGGGAAGACACAATTCCGTATGCCATCGGCGCCCCGTTTTCCCCGGCGTGATAGTCGCATTCCTCAGCGGCTGAAGTGCCGGGCAGGACGTAGTCGGCGTAACGGCAGGATACCGTCATCTGAATGTCGCAATCGACAATGAGTTCGCACTTGGATTCGTCCTGGAGGATTTTCACCGAAGCGGCGTTTTCCCCGGTCTGGTTGACCAGCGAGTTGCCGCCGTATTGCCACACCATCTTAATGGGGACATCGAGCTTGGTGTTGGTTGGGGTGCCGTTATCGTCGACCGGGACTTTAAAGTCACGTGCTCCCAGTTCAGGTTTTTCCATCACGCCGGAGTTGAAGGTGTTCATTTTTTCCCCGTGGTCAATGGCATCCAGCCAGGAGAACACCGAGATAATTTTCATCGACGGGTTCGGTTTCGAGGCGGTCAAAATCTTGCCTACACCAAGCCCTGGAGAGGATTCCCGAGCGCCGTTGCCGCCACCGGGGATGCCGATGTTTCCGGTCACGCACGCCAACAGGAAGATAGCGCGCGAAGCGTTTTCTCCGTTGGCATGGCGTTGGGGACCCCAACCCTGGGTGATTGCGCAGGGTTTCGCGGTGGCGATCTCACGAGCCAGCTGGCGGATGGTTTGCTCCGGTACGCCGGTGATTTCACTGGCCCACTTCGGGGTTTTCTCGATGCCGTCCTTTTTGCCCTCGATATAGGCGCGGTAAGACGCGTTCGCGGGAGCGCCGGGGGGCATGTGGGCTTCATCGAAGCCAACGCAATAGGTGTCCAGGAAGTCCTGATCGTGCAGGTTTTCCTGGAGCATGACGTGAATCATGCCCGCAATGAGAGCCGCATCCGTCCCCGGACGCAACGCCACCCACTCGTCCGCCAAGTCAACCGCAGTTTCGGAATAGCGCGGGTCGATGATGATGGTGCGCACCCCGGAAGCTTTCTTAGTTTCAATAGTGGTGAAAGTCAGCCCGCCCCCGCTCATGCGGGTTTCCAGGGGGTTGTTTCCAAACATGACCTGCAGCTTTGAGTGAGCCGCGTCATCGAGCGAATTCGATCCAAACCAAGACCCGTAAAAGTAGGGGTAGGCGGTGGTGATTTCCGTGGTGGAGTAATCGGAATAGTGATCCAGGTAGCCACCCCAGCAGTTCATCAGGCGGGCAAAAGCGGAGACATCCGGGGGCCACGACGTCGACACGACCGATCCGAGGGTGCCGGTGCCGTAGTTGATGTAAATCGCTTCGTTGCCGTATTTGGACTTGATTTCTTTCATCTTGTCGGCGATTTCGTCCAGGGCTTGTTCCCAGCTGATTTCCACCCACTGACCGTCGCCGCGTTTCGTGCCGGGTTTGCGCTTTAACGGCTTCTTTAGCCGGTCTGGATTGTAAATCCGGTGCCGAATGGAGCGACCGCGGACGCAAGCGCGCACGGATTGCGAGCCGAGTTCGTTTGTGCCGGTGTCGTCAGGCAGAACCCGCACCACCCGACCGTTCTTAACCTGCAACTGCAGTGGGCAGCGAGAACCGCAGTTCACGGTACAAGCCGACCACACCAGCTTGGTGTCCTCAGGTGCGGCGGCGTTGGCTGCCAAAGAGCCCGGCAGCGAGCCTTCCACGCTCAGCAAGGTTGCGGTTCCAGCAGCCACACCGGACCATTGTAAAAATGACCGACGGGAAATTCCCGAGGTGTTTTCGCTCTGTTGTGCCATAAGTGTTCCTTTTCGCAGTACGGATGAAGCCACTTTGCCTCGGGATTTATATTACACGCTATTGGACAGGTGTTCAATAGAATTTTGCGTAATTCTTTTTAATATTTCGGTCTGACCGTGGGTTGTGCCACAATAAATTTGTGGCAAAAAACGAGCCTTTGAGTTTCCCGACCGCCGAGGTGGTCATGGATCCGCGCTATGCCCGCGCGCGGACCAGCCTGAATGAAGCCATTTTGCGGCTGTGCGCTACCCGGATTCCCGAGGACGTGTCCGTGTCGGAACTGACAAAGGCTGCAGGCGTGTCCCGGGGTACGTTTTATGCCCACGCCTCCAGTCCCGCCGAACTGTTGGCTACGTGTTTATTGGCGGAGATCCACGAATTCTTTCCGGCTATCGGTCAGCTGCTGGGCGACAGCCGGGAAAACTACCTGCTGCGCTGGCGCCAGATTTATATCGAACTGTTGGAACACATCGCCACTCACGCCGAGGTGTACCGCCATATTTTCCTGGATATGCCTTCATCGGGGGCGCGCGGGTATTTCAGCGATTACTTTCACCAATATCTGCGTCGTTACGTCTTGGATTACGTGACCTATTCCGGGGAAGATAACGGCGATCTGTGGGTGGCGATGGCCGCCGAACAACAGGTGCAAAACACGTTTGTCATCATCCGTTCCTGGCTGCAAGACGGCATGAAAACCAGCCCGGAAGTCGCCATTAACACGTTCATGAGCCTGGCTGCCCCCTGGCAGTTCACCAAGTTCGACCCGCCCGGCGCCACCCTAAACCGCCGCCGCCACGCCATCAAGCAGCTCCTGGTGCCGACCCGTCATTTCTAACGGTATCAGTGAGTTTTCCCTAACCAGTCACAACTTTTGCATGGAATAACCCAGACCGCGTACATTTACAATCAAATCCGGGCGTGCCAATTCTGCCAGCGCTCCTTTACGCAGTCGGTAAACCGTAGATTTGATCATGTCGCGTCCCCCAGCGGTTTCCTGGGTCTGCCACACCTCGTTTAGCAAGCTGGAGATAGTCACTACGTTACCGATTCGGGTAGCCAGAGCCACCAAAAAACGAAATTCGATGTCGGTTAAATTGAGTCGTTGCCCGTCTAAAGTTGCGGTATTGGTTTGCAAATCGAGGGATAGAGGTCCGTTGGTGACTACCTGGGCACTGGAACTGCCCCCCACCCCGTGTTTCACTGCCAGTTCGGCTCGCAATGCTAGCTCCCGAGGCGAAAAAGGCTTGACGATATAGTCATCCGCCCCAGCTTCCAGACCAGCTATGCGTTCAGATTCTTCCCCAAGGGCGGAAACCAGGATAATCGGGATGGAAAAAGCGGCACGAATACGGCGCGTCAAATCCACCCCTGAAATATCAGGCAGCATCACATCCAGCACCGCCAAATCGAAATGCTTCTTGCGCAGCAACTGCCAGGCTTCCCGCCCGGTACCTGCAACTTCCCAGCTAAATCCGCGAGTTTCCAGGGAAAACGTAATGACCGAGGCGATATGAGGATCGTCATCGAGCACCAGGGCTTTCCAGGCTTCAGAGGTCATCGTCAGTTTCCTCCTTTGCATCAATGTCAGGCAAGATTACGCGCATCCTGGTGCCATGTTCGGCCACCGAGTCCACTTGAATTCTACCTTGATGCAGGGCGATGATTTTTTGGGTAATCATCATCCCTAATCCCGCTCCGGGCTGGGTGCTGCTGCCGGTGACGTAGGGGTGGAAAATCCTGGCGAGTTCAATCTCAGTCATGCCAGCCCCGTTGTCAATGATGTCGATAACGCAACCCTGAGCATTTCGATAGGGTTTCACCTTGATATGTGCATCAGTTCCAGCATGCTTGATGGCGTTATTGATGAGGTTGGTCAGCGCTTGGCGAATCAGGCGCTTGTCGGCTTCAATCCAGATTGGGAGCAATTTACGGTCGGTGCTGATGGAGGCGTTTTGTACCGAGAGTAAATCGGTGGTGATTTGACGGATCAGGCTCACCGCATCGAAGGTTTCTAATTTCAGTTCAAATAGTTCCGCGTCAATTCGCGATGCGGTTAAAAAGTCTTCCGCCATGTCGCGTAACAATTTTGCATTCGTTTCGATGCGAGATACGAGTTCTGCTTGACGCTCGTTTAATTCCCCGAAAGTCTCATCGCGCAGCAATTCGGAGTTTCCAATCAAAACGGTTAGAGGTGAGCGGATTTCGTGTGCCAGGATGGAGGGGTTGCGAGTGTAGTTCTGGTGAGCTTCTTGGAGCCATTGAAGTTCGGTTTTTCGTTTGCGGGTTTCACGGCGCCAATAGAGGGCGTAGCCGCCAGCAATTCCGCTGAGAAGTGCGCAAATACCGGCGATAACCCACGACATTTCGGTTCCTTCCTGTGGTCATGCGCGCCTGTTGCGTCCCGTGATGATGCCGGTGATGACACAAAAACGCAGAAGGGGGTAATCCTTTTTCAGTCATTCTATAGCACGGATGGTAACAACACTATCACCATCTAACACTGAGAAAGCTGGCTTTGTTGCCCGCCAGCTTTACATAATGGACTTAGCGGTTCAACGAAAGAAACGCGACCCAAAGATGGGAAATTAATCACTAAAACAGCCTGAATTCAAAGGAGAAATCATGAATTTCAAAAAAATAGCAGCAGTAGTTGCCGGTACTGCTCTGGCTATTACTCTGACCGGTTGCGGCGGTGGAGACGCCAGTCAGAACCCGGCGGCGGGTGGTGGTAAAGACGCCTCCGCAGTGGACAAAATCATCACCGAAGCCCAGGGGATGTCTTTGGAGGAACTTGCAAAGAAAGCCATCGCCGAATCCAACGGGAAGATGTTCTATGGTTTAGGTAACTCGAGCCGTGGCAAGACGGCATTCCCCCTGTTCGTGGAATACCTCCAGAGTATTGACTCCAGTTACAGTGTTAACTTTGAATGGCAGCAACCGAAGAATAACAAGATTTTTGAACAGCTTCAGGCTGACTCCCTCAAGAAAACGGGTACTTTTGCGATGACCCTGATTCAAGACGGCAACCAAATTAAAACCAAGATGACGGATACCGGCATCCTGAAAACCTTTATCCCCAAGGAATGGGCGGAAGCTAATGACACTACTGCGGAAAAGTACCAGGGCTTCTTGCCGCTGCAAACCTTGAACAAAATTTTTATGTACAACTCTACAGGTTCCAAGACCTTCACAAATGTCTGGGATTTTGTAAAGTCTGACAACCATTCGCTCTACATGGATATCGACTCTGAACTGGTGGGCAAAAACTTCCTCTACATGCTGACAAAGGAGGAAAACGCCAAGGTCCTCAAGGATGCGTTCGATAAGTTGGACGCAGCGGGTCAAGCCGAATTTGAGCCGGTCATCAAATCCCTCGAAGCTGACGCAAAGGATTTGAACCTCGGCAAGAACGGGGCTTACGCGCTGGCTTGGATCAAACTGTGGGTCGGAGGATACAACGAACAAACCGATGACGGCCCCATCTGTAACACACTGGTGAGTGCTTCCGCCACGGATAAATCCGGTTTGCTGGTGTATTCAAAACTGCGTTCCGTCGAGGAATCACCCGAAGTGTCCGTGGATAACGTGAAGGTTGCCGCCTACCAGGATGGTTTTGAAGGCTTTGGTGGTTTCGGATACCAGCACTACTTGTTCCTGACTGATAACTCACCGTTGCCGTGGACAGCCGCAGCTTTCATCGCCTACATGACCACCACCGCTGACGGCTTTAGTGCTTGGGGCAAGGACATTGGCGGATACTCGATGAACCCAAAGGTGGCAGCGGAAACGGAAGCTAACTTTAATCACTCTAAAGGTGGATACGACGAGGCTGGTAACAATGTTCATGATGCTCTCAATGATCGTGGATACGACTGGTGGGTAAAGAACGGCAAGATGGTTTTGGAAGATCCGGATTACTGCTCTGAAGTGTCCTTTACCGTGGGTTCTTGGGTTGACCTGCTGGATAAGGCCGGTTCTAAAGCCAAGTAAACATGGCAAGTTCGTGGGGTGACGTGTCAGTCACACGCCACCCCACGGCTGGCTCTCACTGTCCTCATGCACTCCATTTTTGAGGCGAAGGTGCCTCAAAAATCAAGCAATAGTGTTTTCTGTTGACGAGTCTGCGATTTTTAAGAAGGCATCATGAATGAAACAGTACCTACAACCCCCAGCGAGGCTCCGCCCGGCGCGTCTACCAGCTGGTCAACCCCGGAAAATAAACGGGCTGTACGTCTGAACAAAATCAGAACATATTTTTCCAAGCCCCAAAACGTTATCTTGCTGCTGTTTGGCATCGTCCTAACGTTTTCAACTTTCTTGCCGGTCGTGTCGATTATCCAAGACACGATAATGATTCACCCCGGCACGATAGATGCGCACCTCACCGGGCGAAATGAAGGCTACACGGTGGTGAACTATACCGACTTGTTCACCTCTAACTTGGCGAAAACAAACTTGTGGATACCGCTGTTCAACACCGTGTTGTTAGCCATCTTTACCTGCACGATTTCTATCGTCTACGGCGGGTTCTTTGCCTTCCTGGTGACGCGCACGAACTTGCGATTTAAGCGCTACCTCAGTTCAATTTTTATCTTCCCCTACATCATGCCCCAGTGGACGCTCTCGGTCGTGTGGCGTAATGTGTTCTATTCAAATCAGGTCACCGGCACTTCTAACGGGCTGTTGGCTTCCCTGTTCGGGATTCATGCTCCATTGTGGTGGTGCCAAGGTTTGGTACCCAGCTCTATTGTGTTGGGGTTGCACTATGCGCCCTTCGCTTACATCCTGATTGGCGGCATCTTTAAAAACATGGACTCTAACTTAGAAGAGGCCGCCACCATTCTGGATACCCCTCGGTGGAAGACAATGTTTCGGATTACCTTGCCGATGATTAAACCTGCCATTTTGTCCACTGTGTTATTGGTGTTCGGTTCCGCAATGGGTTCCTATCCGGTACCCCACTACTTGAACTTGACGACCTTGGCGACCAAGTACATTTCGCTAAACTCCAAGTACACCGGACAGGCTTCTATCTTGGCAATCATCATGATGCTGTTCGGGGTAGCGATTTTGCTGGTAAACAATCAAGCGATGAAGAGCCGCAAGAATTACACCACAGTGACCGGCAAGTCCGGTCAACTTTCCAAGATCAGCCTAGGGCGGATCGGGTCTTGGGCAATGGGGATGGTCTTTATCGTCATCACGTTCTTTACCTCAATCTTTCCGATTCTGTCCTTCGCTCTGGAAACCTTGTTACCCAACCCGGGCGACTATTCCTTCCTGTACACGATGGATGTGTCGAACCTGACCACAAAATGGTGGCTGACTAATGAAAACATCACGGAAAACGGGCTGTATGGTCAACATGGCATCCTGTTTAACGACACGATTTGGTCGGCATTCAAGGGAACCTTGCTGGTGGCGCTGTCATGTATGTTGATTGCCGGTACTATCGGTACTTTGGTGGGATACGCAGTATCCAAGAACCGCAAGAGTCGGTGGGCAAACTATGTAAATGGGGTCGCCTTCCTGCCCTACCTGATGCCGTCCATCGCGGTAGGTGCGGCACTGTTCGTACTGTTCTCAACCGAAACAATTAACTTGTTCAACACCTACTGGTTGTTGATTATTGCCGGTGTTATCAAGTACATCCCCTTTGCTTCCAGGGCGTCGCTTAACTCGATGTTGCAGCTGAGCAACGAGATTGAAGAAGCGGCAATTATTCAAAATATTCCCTGGCACAAGCGGATGTTCAAAATCATCATTCCCATCCAGAAATCGTCCATCATCAGCGGGTATATGTTGCCGTTTATGACATGTCTGCGAGAATTGCCGCTGTTCTTGCTGTTGTGTACTCAAGGGTTCATCCTGGCAACCACTCTGGATTACTTTGACGAAATGGGTCTGTACGCGTTCTCGAGCGCTATCAACCTGATCCTGATTGTCACCATTCTGTTCTTTAACACCCTGGTTAATAAACTCACCGGGGTCAGTCTTGACGATGGCATTGGAGGAAAATAACATGCCTGAAATTACGCTAACAAACATCACTAAACGGTGGGGAAATTTCTTTGCTGTTGACCATTTGGATTTGCATATAGAAGACAACGCCTTCATCACGTTGCTGGGACCTTCAGGATGTGGGAAAACCACAATTTTGCGCATGATTGCCGGGTTGGAAACACCTACATCCGGGCAAATCAAAATTGGCGATCGGGTGGTATTTGATTCCAAAGCTGGCATCAACGTCCCTGCCAACAAACGTAAAGTGGGATTCCTGTTCCAAAACTATGCGCTGTGGCCAAACATGACGGTGGAACAGAATATCGCTTTTGGCTTGAGCAATGTTAAGGAAGAAATGCCCACCAAGGACATGGATGCCAAATTGTGTCTGGATGAAATCCGGGCATTGTCTAACCCGAAAAAGTACCTGGAGCTGTTGGCGGAATGCCGTAACAAGATGGGTGAATTGGACGAAAAACGGGCGATGCTGGCAATCATTGATGCATTCACCGTTTCAAAATTCACGGCGAAACGACTGTTCGACAAGCATTATGAGAAACAGGATGTTTCGGTATTGCAGGCACGTTGCCAAGCTCTGCAGACCCAGTTGGATGACATCGTCGCCAAGCATAAGGCTTGCGGGGAAACCTTGGGCAAGGATCTAGAAATCATCAGAAACGGCACCACCCTCACCAGTGTGCGCAAATACAACAAGGAAGAAATCGACATGATTATCCGCCGTGTTTCGCGCGTGGTGAAAATCGGGATGTTCATGGATCGTTATCCGGCGGAACTCTCGGGTGGTCAGCAGCAGCGTGTGGCAATCGCCCGTACCTTGGCTCCAGAACCGCACGTGCTGTTTATGGACGAGCCGTTGTCAAACCTGGATGCCAAGTTACGCCTGGAAATGCGTTATGAACTGCAGCGTTTGCATGTAGAGACCGGTTCAACCTTTGTTTATGTGACCCACGATCAGATGGAAGCTATGACATTAGCGACGAAAATCTGTTTGTTGAACAATGGGGTATTGCAACAATATGACGCTCCCCTGGACGTTTACCATCGGCCGAATAATTTGTTTTCCGCAGACTTTGTGGGTAGTCCCTCCATCAACTTTATTGAGGCTCAAGGGAGCCAAAACCAGCAAGGAGAGATAGAGCTGGAACTGTTGGATGGATTGAAAGCCCGCTTTATCCCCAGCGAAGAGTTGGATTTGGGACAGTGGCAAAATGAACGTGACGCCCAAGACATTGCCAAACGAGAAGCTCATGCTTTAGAAATGAAAGATCGTAAAGCAGTGGAAAAATCCAACAAAGACAAGATGTTTGATTATCACATCGCCAAGGTTGATGAAACCGTGTTTGAACCGGAGGAACATGTCCCCACAGACGAGGATTTTGTGTTGGGTGTCCGCCCGGAATACTTGGAAATCGGGGAACAGGGCGATATCGAAACCGAGATTTACGGTGCCATGCCGACCGGGATGGAAACCACGTTGAAGCTGCGCGTAGGGGAGTTTCTGTTGACAGGGGTTATGTTTGGATCCAGTGTGTATCAACTCGGACAGGTGCAGCGTTTAAGCTTACGAGGAAATCGGGTGCTGCTGTTCGATCGTCAGAGCGGACGCTTGGTGTCCACCGGTGCATTGCAATTTGGGTAACGTAGCGTGAATTGGGTTTTGGGGTGTCGTCACGGAACCCCAAAACCCAATTTGCGAGCAGGCGATGGTTGCGATTGGCAAAGCCAAGGTGGGCTTGATTTGGCACCAGATGGGCAATGTGCTAGGCTATACGAGCCTAAGACCGCCGGTCCGAACGGATAATTCAGCAACAGCTGAGCCTGCGCAGGAAACGATAAGCGAATCACGAACGGTACCCACCGCCCTTGTGCAGGGAGAAAATCTGTGAAACGGTGTGGAGACCGTGACTGCACGCCCCGGCTCTTGCGCCCGGGGCTTTTCTATTGCCCAAAACTCCGTGACGCCGGCTAAAAACGGAAGGAGGGCTCATGGCAAGGCCTGATAAAGTCACAGATGTGCAGTCTCTCGCGGCATCCGCGAAGGACTCCGCCGCTGTCATTTTGACCGAATACCGTGGTCTGACCGTAAAGCAGATGAAAGAGCTGCGTACCTCGCTTGGGGTAGGAGTACGTTACTCCGTAGCGAAGAACAAGCTCGCGAAACTGGCTATGAAGGAAGCGGGGTTGGAGGGTCTCGACGAATATCTCGTGGGGCCGACCGCTATCGCTTTCGTCCCGGCCGATGGTGATGTTGTTAGCGTCGCCAAGGCTCTGGATACCTTTGCGAAGGATAACAAGGCGCTGGTTCTAAAGGCTGGCATCATGGACGGGGAAATCCTCGATACTGACGCTGTTAAGAAACTCGCTTCCCTGGAATCCCGCGAAGTTTTGCTGGCGAAGTCCGCTGGATTGCTCAAGGCGCTGCAAACTCGCGCTGCCGGGCTGTTCCAGGCTTCGGCTTCCAAGACGGTTCGCACCATCGACGCCTACCGCGAAAAACTCGCGGCCTAAGGCGCTTTACTTTAGACCTAGATTCAAAGAGAAATGCGCTCGCCCTAGCGAGCAACGCCCGGTGTACAGGAACCACCAGGCGGATAAACCGAAAGGATGCCTAAAATGGCGAAAATGACTGTTGATGAACTGATCGACGTGTTCAAGGATATGACCCTGATTGAGATCTCTGACTTCGTTAAGAAGTTCGAGGAGGTCTTTGACGTGACCGCCGCTGCTCCGGCTGCGGTGGCCGTGGCGGCTGCTCCGGCTGCTGGTGGCGAAGCTGCTGGTGGCGAAGAAAAGACCGAGTTTGACGTAGTGCTCGAGAGCGCTGGCTCCTCCAAGGTGCCGGTTATCAAGGTCGTCAAGTCTCTGACCGGCCTGGGCTTGAAGGAAGCTAAGGACCTGGTTGATGGTGCTCCCAAGGCCATCCTCGAAGGCGCCAAGAAGGAAGACGCTGAGAAGGCCAAGGCTGACCTCGAAGAGGCCGGCGCTACCGTTACCCTGAAGTAGCAACGCTTTCGGGGTGCGTCGCACTCCGAAAGCCGTTCACAGGCTTATAAATCCGTTGGGCACTGCAGATATCTGCAGTGCCCAACGTGTATTTACGGATTTGCGACCGTTAGCCCTCGACCGGCAGGTCGTCCGTCTCCGAGTTCCGGTCGGGAATCCCGGTCGGAGTCTGGGAAACCGGCAGCTTAGACACATCAACGGGGTGGAGCAGGTCAATGGCGATGCCTACCGCGACCCCGGCCAGAGCGGGGGTCAGCCAGCCCATCTGGACACTGCCCAGCGGAAGGACATGCAAAACGTCTTGCAGAGCCTGCTGCCAACCGCTGACGTGCTCCCAAGCCGGCAGCTTGAAAGTCGAGATAGCTTCAAAAATTCCGATGATGGTGGCTACCCACGCGGACAGCCGGTAGGTCCAGAAAAGCTGGCGTTTCATGGTGTAATCCAGCAGGGCGATGAGAATCAGGCAGATAGCCGGGGGATAGGTTGCCAAACCAATCGTCACCACGATGGCCAGGATGTTCTCTAAGCCCAGGTTGGCCACCAGCAGGGAAACCACCACGTGAATACCCAGCATGGTCGACCGATGAACTTTCGGGAACAGGTCGCAGAAGTATTGGGTCGAGGCTCCCATCAGCCCGGTAGCGGTGGTCAAGCAGGCCAGGAACACGATAATCGAGAACAAAATCTGACCGACCGGACCGAAAATCATTTGCGCAGCCAGGGACAGACCGGCAGCCGGGTTAGCAATCTCCTGGTCAGCCACGCGGGTACCCACGAAGGCCAAGCCCGTGTAAACAATAGCTAGGGACGCTCCGGCAATCCCGGCGGTAAAGGTCGTGGCCCGGAACACGGAACGCTTTTCGTTGTAGCCGTGAGCGTGCAGCTGGGTAATGATAACGACACCGAACACCAGGGAGGCCAAAGCATCCATCGTACCGTAGCCGGTAATCAACCCTGCGGTAAAGGGCGATGCCTGGTAAGACGGATCGGGGTGGAGTGTCTCGACACTGGGCAGTTTAAACATCGCGATGGCAATCATCACCAGCAGCAAAATCAGCAGTGCCGGGGTCAGGTACTGACCGATACGATCGAGCATCCGGTCGGGGCGATTCAGCAAAATCAGCACGATGGCAAAGAAAATCAACGAATAAATAAACAGCCCGACATGATTCGCGGCGGTCTCCCCGCTCTGGGCTCCGAGGCTGGTCAAAGGCCGGACAGCCATCTCCCAAGACACGGTCGCCACGCGGGGCATCGCGTAGAGCATCCCGCAGAACAGGAATACGGCTACGGTCAGAATCAGGCCCGGAATGTGTCCGATGCGGTCCGCAATCCGCCCGGCTCCATAAGCATCTGTCGAGGCCGCCATCATCCCCGCCACCGGGAACAGTACGCCCGTCAGCAAAATACCGATAACCGCGGGGATTACGTTGGCCCCGCCGCTGACGCCGACTTGGAAAGGAAATATCAGGTTGCCTGCGCCGAAAAACATGGCGAACAGGGCAAATCCGGAAACTAAAAGGTAGGTGTCGAAGCCTTTACGGCTAGGGGAATTCATATATATAGCCTTCCTGATGGGTGGCAAATTGGCGGGACTTTCCCGGATTCCAAGCCTAGCACAAGTCGGATTTACCAAGAATTCCCCGGTTTCTCAAGGATTTCAGGGGTGGGGAGTCGGGTTGATTAGGGTCGGTCAAGGCCGGTGACACGAGACGGGCGGTCAAGGGAGGCGGTGTGAGGAGGTCGGTCGCGCGGGATTGCCCAACCAGGGGGTCACGGCTGGCGCTCGCCCGGGTCCGGGAACCAACCTTGCGTCAGCTATTTAGCGAAGCAGTGCGCGGAGTGGGCCACTGTCCGCGCCAAGCTGGCTAACAGCGCAGTTCGCGGAACGGAACTTCGGCAGCCCGCAGACGGGCGGCAGTCAGGTCAGCGATGGTGTGCAGCCCTTGCTCCCCAGCCGGACCGGATTTTGCCGCGCTAAATGGCTCTTCCAGCTGTATCAGGAAAAAACGCCGCCCGGTGGCGTGTGCCGCCTGCCCGGTAGTGCCCGAGCCGGCAAAAAAATCCAGGACCGTGTCGCCGGGGCTGGTAGCGGCCTCGATGAGGACTTGCAGCAGCTTCGTGGGCTTCGGGGTTTCAAACAGTCCGCCGAGCCCCAGATGCTGCAGTTCTCGCTGCCCCGAAATCGTCGAAGGGCCCACAACCAGGTCTTTCAGGGCAGTTTCATGAAAATTCCGGATTTTCGTATAAATTTTTAGGCTGCGATGAGCCCCCCGGCCGTGTACCTGAAATTCCAGGTCAGCATAATCGCGTTCCACCTTCGCTCGTGACCAGCGCCAAGCGTGATACTTCAGTCCCGGTTTCGCATTCGGATGGGGGTGGGCGCTAACCCAGCCGGCACCTGCCAGTTTGGGGTCAGTGGCCCCGACCTCGCTGGTGCGCACCGCTCCGCTCTGGGGATGATAGTGAATGTCGAACACCATCGAAGGGGCGGTGACCTCGTTGAACTTCGAGTTCGTGTTGTACAGCTCGTTCTTGGTGACATAAGCCCCGCGCGCATCGTGTTTCACTTGGCGTTGGGGCAGGTGATACACGGTAGGCATGAGTTGTTGCAACAGCTCGGTGCGGCCGCGGAGCTGGCCCACTTGGGTGGCATTGCGGGCATAAGTCAAGATGTATTCATGCGTTCCCGCTGGTCCGGCCCCCAGCTGGCGGCCTTTCAGGTTAGAGACCCACACGAAGTTGCCAATCAGGTTTGCGGTGCCAAAAATGCGGTCCATCTCGAGTTTCAGTTCGCACAGTTGGTTAAAGTCAATCGAGATAAAGATGAGGCCGTCAGCACTGAGCAGCTCGCGCGCCTCCGCCAATAGCGGGCGCATCATCGCGAGCCACTCGTCTTTGGCGCGCCGATCGTGGTAGGCGAAAGTGTTTCCGGTGTTGTAGGGCGGGTCGATGTAAATCATCTTCACGCGTTGCCCGGCTTGGTGCAGCGTCCGTAAACCTGCCGCGGCATCGGCACGCAACAGCCAGTTACCTTCCCGAAAATCGTCCACGAAAAAATCCTACCGAGCCTCGTGCCGCGTACCGGGAAAAATCGCCGGTCGAACCGGGAAAGTCAGAACCGGCGCTTGGGATGGGACACGGAAATAATGGCACCCTGGGGCAACACCTTGTTCGGATCCAGGGATGCCGGCACGGTGGCGACAAAAGCCTGGAAAGTCGGGGGACGGCGCACAATGAGTTCGAGTTTCCCGCCGTCGGCTTCAATGAGCTGTTTGGCTAGCGCCAAACCAATCCCGGTCGAACCGTGTCCAGACACGCCCTTCTTAAAAATATCCGGGGCGATTTCATCGTCCACGCCCTCGCCTTCGTCGCTGACCTCGAAATACATGCCCTTTTTGTTGCCGCTCATCTTGGCGCGTACCGTAGTCGTGCCCGCCCCGTACTTCAACGAATTCTCCAGCAGAGTGGCGATGACCTGGCCCAGCGAGCCCGGCGTGGCCAGAGCGGGGCGGTCGGTTTCGTTACGGAACACCAGTGGGCGATTCGCTGCCCGGAACTGGTTTTCCCACTCGTTTTGCTGGTGTACCAGGAATTCGTCCACGTTAATCGCCTGGGTGGTGCCCCCGCCGGCATTTTGGGAGTTGCGTTTCAGGTCCTCGACTACGCCGGTCAGGCGTTCCAGCTGGTCCAGGCACTGTTCGGCTTCTTGCTGTACTTCCGGTTCACTGCTGATCATCTGGATTTCTTCCAGCCGCATAGACAGGGCCGTCAGCGGGGTGCGCAGCTGGTGGGACACGTCCGAGGCGAACTGGCGTTCTGCGGCGATACGCCCCGCCAGGTTTTCGCTGGCCCTAACCAGTTCGTCTTGTACCAGGTCGATTTCTTCAATCCCGGAGGGAGTCACGCGGGGACGTACCCCGCCGGAACCGAGTTGCTCAGCCTGAGCGGACAGATAAATGAGCGGCGCCGAGATTCGGCGAGAGGACCGCAGCGCGATGAACGCGCCGACCAAGACTGCTGCCCCCACCCCGGAAAGAGTCACCAAAACAAACACTACGGAACGCGAACGGGCGTTATCCGAGGAAGAAATGACTGTCAGGGTGGCTCCCGTGGCGGTCTCGACCCTAGAGACGAGCGGGAAAACCGGGCGAGTCCCAAAGCTCAAATCCCGCCCGTCCTGAGTGGTGACTTCCACCCTGGTGTCGGCCGAGCGTCCCGGCCACAGCCAGCTGGCCACGGTCACGTCAGTCACATAGTGGCCGGTCAGAGACGTACGGTCCAGGGCTAGCGCGTATTGTTTAGCGGTTGCGTCAACGTCGGCGCGGGCTGAATCCCACAGCTGATTGACGGCGAAAGCGGCCAGGGGCACGCCCAGCAACAGCACGGCAATGATGACCGCGCTGAGGATAGAAATCAGGATTTGCTTGCGCAAGGGCTAGGCAGTTTCAAAACGGAAGCCCATGCCGCGCACGGTGGTGATGTAATGCGGATTGTTCGCGTCGTCGCCGAGTTTGCGGCGCAGCCACGAGACGTGCATGTCCAGGGTCTTGGTGGAACCTGACGGATCCCCGCCCCACACTTCCCGCATAATGGCTTCCCGCTCCACGACCGCGCCGGCCTCGCGCACCAGCACCCGCAGCAGTTCAAACTCTTTCGCGGTCAGCTGCAGTTCGCGCGTGCCTTGGAAAGCGCGGTGCGCGGAAACCTCGATGCGCACGTCCTGGGCGGTCAGGTCGCTTTCTTCGGTGATTTCCCCGCCGGAGCGCCGCAGCAGAGCCCGCACGCGAGCCAGCAGTTCGCCCAGCCGGAAAGGCTTGGTGACGTAGTCGTCCGCCCCGGCATCCAGGCCCACCACCATGTCGACTTCGCCGGTACGCGCGGTCAGAATGAGAATCGGAATGGTCAGGCCTTGGGCGCGAATCGTGCGCGCTACGTCCAGGCCGTCCATATCGGGCAGCCCCAAATCCAAAATCACCATGTCTGAGTCATTGACTTGTTTCAGGGCAGAACCGCCCGTAACGTGAGCGCCGACTTCGTAGCCTTCGCGTTGCAAAGCGCGGGTCAGCGGCTCGGCAATCGCGGGATCGTCTTCGACTAAAAGGACTCTGGTCATTCCTCTTCCTCTGCTTTCGCTTTTCTATCTCCTGGTTCCGTTCTCTCGAATTGACCGAAACTCTGGATTATCGCAGGTGTTCGTGAACTGGGAGAATGGTGAAACCCTAAGTCATCATCGAGTAAAACTTTACCCTCTTTTGACCCGTTGCGCTATTCGACGGAACATTTAAATTATTCCTCAGTATTCCCAGTCTTTTTGAGCGTGACTGGCGGGTATCCTGCCCGTTCTTCCGGGTGGGAACGCAACCAAAGCTAGAATGGGGCTGACGAAAGGAAACTGGTGATGCTGTCCCATTATGTGTCGGGTGAGCCGCAAAACCCGATGGTGGTGTTGGTTCACGGAGTCTGCGATTCGGCCTTGGCGTGGGTCGATTTGCTAAACCACCTGCGCGACCGCTACTTCGTGGTGGCACTGGATTCGCTGGGACATGGCACCTCGCGGCGTCTGCGCGATACGGAGCTAGCCGACCCGGCTGCGGCTTCCGCAACAGAATTGGTGCTGACCTTGCAATATCTGGAACAGCTCTATGGGCAAACCCCGGTCATCGTGGCCCATTCCATGGGGGCAGCCATTTCCAGCTACCTGGGCGGGTATCATCCCGAGTTGATGAAAGCGCTCTTTCTCGAGGACCCGGCCTGGTTGAGCCCGGTGCAAGCGGCCGGATATCGCCAGCGGGCTGGTGAACAGGTCGCCCGCTGTGAACACACCTGGCAGGCCAATCCGGTGGAAACACTGGCGGACAACGTGGCGCAGCGTCCTGGCTGGAGCGCCGCCTCACACTATGGCTGGGCATTAGGCAAAGGGCTGGTGGACCCGCGCCTGCTGGCCACCGGTATCGTCAGTTTTCGCGAACCTTGGCCAGAAATCGTCGCGGCGCTGCGCGTACCGACCAAAGTTGTTACCTCAGACACGGATGAGGTGTTGATTGGTTTGGCGGGCGTAGACGCTATCGCCCAGGTAGGTAACCCTTTGGTGCAGACCGAGGTTATTTCCGGGACTGGTCACGGCGTGCGGCTCGGCGCCCCGGAACAATACCACGCCAGCTTAGACGAATGGCTCCACCGCTACGCGGGCTGACCGGAAAGGCAAAACGATGCAACCCTTCTTGTGCCCTGAACTGATGCCTGCAATCGCCGCCACGCCCCCACAAACACCTTGTGACCTGCAAACTATGCGAAGTGAAGGGGACCGAATGTTAGGTATGTCCACAGGAACCCCGACCGGAGTAAACCTCGAGGTGAGGACAATCCCCGGCGGAGACGGCCAACCCATGGAGCTCCGTTGTTTCACTCCGCAAACTACCGCGGAGTCTGCGGCGGCAGAAGGTCGGGCGGGCGGTGCGCCAATCTTGCTCACCTTCCATGGCGGCGGCTACGTGGCTGGTAGAGCCCGGTTTGACGATGTGCACAATGCTGAGTTGGCTGAGTATTTGGGGGCACAAGTCCTGTCCGCGGACTATCGCCTGGCGCCCGAATTTTCGGTGGACCGGGCGGTGGCGGATTGCCGCTCGGCGCTGCTCTATGCCCTGGAGCGGGGTCGCGAGTTAGGGCGGGAAGTATATGTTTTTGGCGATTCCGCCGGGGCCGGGCTGGCGTACTATTTCGTGGCGGAGCTGATGGCGGAATCAGCGGAGTGCCCGGTGGCGGGAATGATTCTGTTCGAACCCTGCTTGGATCCGCGCTGCGAGAGTGAATCTATGCAAACCCACGCCGCCGGCCCGGTCTGGACGGCCCAGGCTAATCGGGAGGCTTGGGATTTGGCGGCGCCGAGCCCGGCCCTGCGTGCGAAACTGACGGAAATCCTGGACAGTCCGGCAGTGGCTGAGAAAATGCCGCGCAGTCTCATCGTGGTGAACCCCATCGATCCGTTGCGCGATGAAGGGCTGCGTCTAGCTCTGCGCCTAGCTGATTGCGGGGTGCCGGTGGAGGCGCATATGTATGCCGGGACCTTCCACGGGTCCTTGCGAGTGCCGGGCAGCCAAACCTGGGCTGAACTGCGGGAACTGCTAGGTCGTTTTCTGGGTTGCCGCGATTCAAACCCGCGCGATTAGGCTAGAGGCATGGAACAATCGGATTCTGATTTGGGTGCGGCCGCGGTGAGCGTGGTGTTGGCTTCCGCTTCCCCGGCGCGGCGCAAAGTGTTGCAAGGGGCGGGGTTGCGCCCGGTGGTGCGGGTTTCTCACGTGGACGAGGACGCTTTGCTCGCCACGCTGCGTTCGCGCGCAGCTGGCCCGACCGAGCAGGTTTTGGCGCTCGCGCAGGCAAAAGCGCGGGCGGTAGCGGGAGAGCTCGAGACTTCGCTTTCGCCGGGTGCGGACACGTTGGTGGTGGGCTGTGACTCCATGCTGGAGTTTCACGGCGAAGTGCTGGGTAAACCCCACAATCCCGAAATCGCCCTCGCGCGGGTGCGCGCCCTGTCGGGGGATTGCGGGGTATTGCACACCGGGCATTGGGTGATGCGTTTACGCAGCGATGCTGCCGAGGCCGTTGCAGAAGTGGGGCGCACCGAGTCTACCGTGGTGCATTTCGCGGATTTTAGCGAGGCGGAGGCTCGCGCCTACGTGGCTAGCGGGGAACCGCTGGAAGTCGCCGGCTCATTTACGATTGACGGCCTGGGTGGGGCATTCATCAGTGGTATCGAGGGCGACCCGCACAATGTCATCGGGATTTCCCTGCCCTTGTTGCGAAAGCTGGCTGGCGAACTGGGGATTTTCTGGCCCTCGTTGTGGGCTTGAGCCAAATCTTCCTCTTTATTGGCTGCAAAATAGTTTCCCCTTGACAGCTGTGTGATGGTGTATTAGTGTTGTAGTACACAAACATGGTACCGCGTTTGTCTAGGTAAGGAGAAGCTGATGGATTTCGATACTGAAACGCCAATTTGGCGTCAGTTGCTTGACGACTTCTCACGGCGGATCACCAGCGGAGCGTGGGAGCGAGGTTCCCAGATTCCCTCTGTACGCGATTTATCCGCCGAGTACGGGGTCAATCCCAACACCATGCAAAAGGCGTTGACCGAGCTGGAGCGCACCGGCTTGGTTGCCTCGCGCCGGGGATTGGGACGTTTCGTCACCGAAGATGCCGGAACTGTCCGGGAACTCGGCAAGGATCTGGCGAAAACCTCCGCGCACAACTTCATAACAGACATGAAAACTTTGGGACTGAGCCTCAGCGAAGCCCAAGATCTGTTGAACAGTCAATGGAAAGGACGTGATTGAGATGCAACCCTTAGTGGAAGTGTCCAACCTCACCAAACGCTACCAGGGCATCAAAGTAAACGGGGTGGTGAAACCGGCATTAGACCAGCTTACCCTCAACTTGAGCGCCGGGAGAGTCGTCGGTTTGCTGGGTGAAAACGGCTCGGGCAAGACCACGCTGTTAAAGATTCTGGCCGGGGTGCTGGAACCTACCAGCGGGCAAGTCCGCATCGACGGCCAGGAAGTCGGGACGAAAACCAAAGCCATGACCTCTTTCCTGCCCGATGCCGCCTGGCTGCCCGAATCAATCAGTGTTGACGCGGCTATCAACCGGCACGCGGATTATTTCGCGGACTTTGACGCGAAAAAAGCCACAGAACTGGTGGAGTTCCTGGGGCTGGAACGCAGCCTAAAAACCAACCACATGAGCAAAGGGATGCGTGAAAAACTGCAGCTGGCGCTGATAATGTCACGTTCCGCCCGGCTCTATCTATTGGACGAACCGATTTCGGGAGTGGATCCGGCGGCGCGCCAAACCCTGCTGGACACCATTGTGAAAGGCTGGAACCCCGAAGCGACTCTGTTTATTTCCACCCACCTGGTTACCGACATTGAGCCGGTACTGGACGAAGCCGTATTCCTGCACGCGGGCAAGCTGTTCAAACAGGGCGAAGCTGATGAACTGCGGGAAGCCTACGGTATGTCCCTGGACCTCATCTTTAGGAAGGAATACTCCCATGTTCGCTAAAATATTCAAGTATGAAGCCAAAGAAATGGGCTGGCAGCTGCTGCTCTATCTGGCTGTCGGCTTGGCGGTGGTGTTTGCCTCGGGGCTGTTGAGCCTCACTAACCAAAGTTTCCTGGCCACCACGGGCACCACCATCGGCGCCCTAGTGGCAATCATCATTCCTTTCCTCGTGTTTATCATGGGTTCCAAGTACTACTACCAGACCACCTATGGGCAGCGCGGCTACTTTACAAACACCCTGCCGGCCTCGGGTGGAACAGTGCTGGGTGCGAAGTCTTTGTGGCTGTTTATCGCGGTCCTACTCAGCATTTGTTGGAGTTGCTTGGCGCTGGGCTGGATCATCTTTACCCAGATGGCGGGGTCGGCAGGACCCGAGCTGAGTTTCGGCGAAAAATTCGTTGCGACCTGGGAGGCTATCGGGCAACTCCTGCAAAGCACCCCTGCCTACCTCATCATCACTATGATCGTGGTCTTACTGCTGGCGACGGCACAGTTTGTGATGTGGGTGGTGAGCTTTTCCGCCCTGGCTAACCGATTCAGCTTCGCTTACCTGTCCACCAACAAGGCGGTGACCATCAGCGCGATTCTCCTCTATGTGGTTTATGAGGCGGTGTTGGCTCTGTTTACTTTCCTGGTGCCGGCGACGTTGCACATCACGACTACGGCAGGCAGCGCCCAGACAAAGTTACTTATCGGCGCTATCTTCTCGCAGACCAACGAAGGGGCCGGCGTATTCATTCCGCTGGGAATGCTGGGCTTGATTCCCCTGTTGATTGTCGGCTACTGGTTTGCCCACAACTCGCTGTCTCGACACCTGTCGTTGCGTTAGTTGGGTGTTTCACTGTGGCGGCTCGGGATTCCGGGCCGCC
>NZ_CFKZQR010000023.1:0-29945 GCF_985070215.1 Mobiluncus sp.
AACCGACGAACGATTTGGACGTGGAAACCCTGGGATCGCTGGAAAACGCCCTGCTGCAGTTCCCCGGCTGTGCCGTGGTCGTCACCCACGACCGCTGGTTCCTCGACCGGGTAGCGACCCACATCTTGGCTTATGAGGGTACCGAGGAAAACCCGGCTCAGTGGTTCTGGTTTGAAGGCAACTTTGAAGGCTACGAAGCCAATAAGGTCGAGCGACTGGGACCGGAAGCCGCCCGCCCGCACCGGGTGGTTTACCGGAAACTGACTCGCGGGTAAGGGTAGCCATACCGGTGAGATACAGAAAAATGTTATAGCACCCCGCGTGTTTGCCTGCTACCAGGCCGGAGCGGTTAGAATTCGTTAAAGTAAATCGTCTAGCGTCGGATTTCGGCGTGTGGCGAAAAGCAAGCGGATTTTTGAGGATTCGATAAAGTGGCCGAAACAACGCACTATCTTGAAGGTTATTTTCCCCAAGTCCAGGACTTAGCCCGTCGGCTGGGGGTGGATACGGACTATTGGGATTTTGCGGGAAACTACCACGAGGTGTCGCAGTCGACTTTGGTTCGGGTCATCGACGCTCTCGGTTTCACGTTGCAAAGTAGCGATGATATCGGGCGTGCTTACGAGTCGATGGACCGGGAATACTGGTTTTCCACCCTCCCGAAAGGGTTGGTGGTGCGCCAGTCCCAAGGGGCGAATATCCCGGTTCACGTGCCTGACGGCACCAGCTTGGAAGTCTGGTTGGAAACCGAGAACGGTGATACTAGGCCGCTGGAACAGCTTGATATTTGGGTCCAACCCCGCGATTTTGGTCCCGAAGGCCGGCGCGGCGAGGCAACGTTCCGACTTCCTGAAGGCACCGAGTGGGGCTACCATACCCTGCACGCCAAGACGGTCGAAGGCGAGTTTGCTCAGCAGGTTGCGGTCGTCCCTGACCGGCTGCCGCTGGGGAATTTAGAGCATTCCCGCTCCTGGGGTGTAATGACGCAACTGTATTCGGTGTCCTCCCGTGGTTCTTGGGGGATGGGAGACTTCCACGATTTGGGCCATATCGCCGAGATCTTCGGACGCCAGGGCGCTGACTTCGTGCTGACCAATCCGTTGCATGCGGGCGAGCCCAACGTGCCCATCACGCCTTCCCCTTACCTGCCCGTGTCGCGGCGCTTCTTGAACCCGCTTTACATTCGCCCTGACGACATCACGGAATATAACCAGTTGGACTCCACCTCTCAATCCCCGGTGAAAGTCGCTTTTGCTCAGGCCTCCAATGAGCTTTTCCCGGTCGATACCGCGAAGCAGATTGACCGGGATCGCTCCTGGAAAGCCAAACGTGAAGCCTTGGAAGTCATTTTCAAGGTCAAGCGCAGCCACTCCCGCGAAGCCGAGTTCCGCGACTTTATGGCCTCACGCGGCCAGGACTTGCAAAACTTCGCCCTGTGGTGTGCCCTGTACGATCGTTTCGGTCAGGGGCCGTGGGACGACGATGTTGCCGATGTCTCCAGTCCTCGCGTGGCGGCGTTGCGGGAGGAGCTTGCCGAGCAGGTTGAGTTCTATTGCTGGCTGCAGTGGATTGCGTCTACCCAGCTCCACGCCGCCCAGGAATCTGCGACAAATGCCGGCATGACGATTGGCATCATGAATGACCTGGCGGTTGGGGTGCACAAGTACGGTGCCGACGTGTGGTCTATCCCGGACGCTTTCGTGAGGACTATGAGCGTGGGGGCTCCGCCGGATATGTACAACCAGCTGGGCCAAGACTGGACTCAGCCGCCGATGAATCCCCGTTACATGGCCACCCACGATTGGGAACCACTGCGGGGGATAATTCACCGCGCTTTAGCTAACTGCGGCGCTTTGCGTATCGATCATGTGATGGGATTGATTCGCCTGTGGTGGATTCCGCGGGGAGCTGATCCCAACGAGGGCACCTACGTTCGCTACAACCACGAGGCCACTGTGGGCATCATGCTGTTGGAAGCCGCCAGAGCCCACGCCGTAGTGGTCGGAGAAGACCTGGGTACAGTCGAGGACTGGGTCCGCGACTACTTGCGCGACCGCGCTATTCTGGGCACTTCGGTGCTGTGGTTTGAACGCAACGGCAGTGATTTCAGGCCCCCGGAGCAATACCGCGAAATGTGCATGGCCGCGGTGAACACCCACGATTTGCCCCCGACTTTGGGATTCCTCCGCGCGGTACACCTGGAAGTCCAGGATCGCTTGGGAATCTTGCCGCAGCCTTTGGAAGAGGCCAAGAACACGTTGTATGACGATGTCGCGAAGCTGGTGGAACAACTGCGGAACATGGGGCTGCTGGAAAACGATTATCCGACCGAGTCTGAACTTATTCTGGCGCTGCACCGTTTTATCGGCAAGACTAGGGCAAAGCTGTCCGTGGTCAGTTTGGTTGACGCGGTAGGAGACCTGCGGATGCAAAATCAGCCCGGTACCAACAACGAATACCCGAACTGGCGCATACCGCTGTCGGACTCCTTGGGACGCTCGGTCAAAGTGGAAGAGTTGGAATACTACGTGGGTGTGGGCGAAATCTGTGAAGCGATGCGCGAACTGGTGAATCCGCAGCTTCCAGAGGACAGCGAAAGTTAGTTCTGCCTGAGGAAAATCGCCCAGAGAGTTGTATCCTCGCTCAGGTGAGAGCAAATCCCAGCACCGGGAGAGAGTCTCCTGATTGCCACGTAAAACACGTTTCCTGCGCTGAATTTATGGCAAAATTGAAGATGATGTTGGCTGCGGTATCTGTGACTACAGTCTGACCTGGAGATGCTGAGGAAAGGAAGTGCCAGCGTGGCGGGCAAGGGCAAAGCAGCCAAAGCAGCGGTCGGTGCTGAATCGAATCGCATCTCCGCTGCTCAGCGCCGGGCCGACAAAGCTAAGAATAAGTCCGAAAAAGCCCGTGCAGTGAATAAACCAGCAAAGCGTCCGAAAGAAGCAAAACCCCCTCGTGATGCTGTAAAGCGGCAGCGTTTCGCTCGTTTCCTGACGCCGGGGTGGTACGAACGTTTCCTGCAGTATTTGTTCGTAGCGCTGTTGCTGCTGTGCGCCGCAGAATTGTCCCTACGTTTGGGGCAGGGGCATATCCTTGGTGACCAGGGCTTAGGTAAAGTTTTTCCGGCGATTTTGCCGGTGGCGGATATTTTGTACTATGTCGGCACCACAATCGAGTCGTATTTTCCTTTGATTGTGGCATTTATGTTGGCTTTTGCAGCGGCTAAGCGCCCCAACGCGGCCATCGGAATAGCGGTGTTGGCGGGTTGGTCCGGTTACCTTGGCGCCACGATGGCTCTGTCTCGCTACAGTACCGCCTCTTCCCAAGGGGAAGTTTCCGGCGTTGACTTGGGGCTGATGGGCGGCGTTTTGGTGGGATTCCTGGTCGCTGGTTGCTGGAGTGAGTTCCGGTTCCGCAAAGTCGTTCCTTGGGCTCGAATGGTCAGCGGGATTCCCTTGGTCGTGGTCATTTGCGCGACTGGCGGAGTGGTTCTCGGCATTGTGGTGGGCGTGGTTTATCAGCTGTTATACCTGATTATTACCGTGGCTGCCGGCACGGCGATGATGGCGGCACCGGGACCCTTAGGGGCGGCACTCTACGGTTTGCTTCACCCTATTGCGGAGGTCACTGGGGTCAGCTCCCTATTGAACATCGTGCCTTACAACGTATATGGAAGTTGCCAAACCACCCAAGGCGACACCCTCAATGGTTCTTACCGCTGCTTCGTGTACGGCGGTACGCAGATGGAAGGTCAGCAGGCCTTGTTCCTGGCCGGCGGGTATCCGGTGGTCGCGTTTGGGCTGGCAGCGCTGTTCTTGGTGCTGTTGCTGCAGCTGAAAGGAAGCAACCGTCAATACTGGCGCATTATGTATTGGTTCCTGATTGCCAGCACGTTCGCCGTCGGAGCCGAAAAACCGGCACTGTATCTGCTGTTTTTTGCGGCTCCTGCCCTGTTGCTGGTACACGCTGTCGCCTCGGCATTTTCTTACGCTATCACCGCCGTCTTAGGCGTCACTATTGGCTGGGCGGGAGGCCCTGGCGTGGTGGATTTGCTGCGGTGGATGGGAACCGGAGAAGGCATCCTCGTGCTGCTCATCATGGGGGTGCTGTATGCTGCCATTTACGTCATGATTGCCACTTTCACTATAAAGATCAAAGGGAAACGGTTGAATCTGGGTGGATTCGGTGTGCCCTATATCACCAAGCCGTTTATGGGCATCCCCAACAACTCGGGGGACGTGAAGTTTGCCCCTGCTCTCGCGAGCCCGAAATCGGACAATGCCAAGGACACCCTCGAGACTGGTGAGTCGACTTCGGCTCGGGACGAAACCCCCGTTGCTTGCCCTGCTCCGGAAAAAACTGTTCCGGCGCAACCAGCTTTGGCTGAACCAGTTGCCGCCGACACCGCTTCGGATCAGCCCGTCATTGCCGAACCCGTGACCGCTGAACCTGTTTCAGTTAATCTCGAATCGATACCTGAGCAGCCGCTGGTACAAACTGAACCAGTAAACGAGTCCACTGCCCAGCCATCGCAGCCCGTATTACCGTCGCCTGAGGCTTATCCAGAGACCTACCCTGAGGACATCGCCGCGCCAAACCCCGCTTATCCTCCGCAGGGATACGCCCAGAACCCCTATGGTTACCAAGCGCCAGGCTATCCCGAAACATACCCGGCCTATCCCGAATACAGACCAGAGTACGGCGGCGGATATAACCACCAGCTCTATGGCTACCAAGGAAACGCCTACGGTTATCCCGCAGCCTATAATCCTGCAGCCATGCCACAGCCCAACCCGGCCGTTCAGAATTTTTCCGCACCCCAGCCCCCGGTCGTCCCGCCGGAAATTCCTTCCGAGCCAGACTCTCGGCAGCGCCCACAGTAACCGTTCGCAGCGTCAGAACCGTCACAACTGCCCGGTACAGCGGGCAAGAGGATAAAACCAGAGGTCCCAGGAGCAAACAGCTACTGGGCTAACGGTGTCAGCGAGCATCCTTCGTACGGTTGCGCAGGCTGAGGTTCCCGCAGGGCTTTACCCCTCGCGGTCGCGCTGCTGAGCTTTCGCGATGCGTTCGGCGCCGGATTGATTCTCGCGCATCATCCGCAGCAGTGCCGCGGGAGCGTCTGCATTATTCGAGAGCCATTCCTGGGTGAGCGTCAGCACGTCCACGCCGCTGGACTCCAAGCCCACCAGCGCGGCAGGATACATGCCTTCGATGAGCTGTTCACCAATCTCGTGGGTGCGTGTATCGTAGGTCTCCCGTAGCGTCTCAAAGTAACGCTGTGCAAAAGGAGCTAGCAGCAGTGGATCTTGAGCCCGGTTGAAACCGGCAATGATGGACGCCAGTTGGTCGTTGGTCAGAGCGGTGTCGCTGTAGGCACGGTCAAAGAACTCGGCTTTCACCGCAGGATCAGGCAGCGAAGCTGCGGCCTGCAGGACACGTTCGCGCCCATTTACGGTGTCGTCATTATTTAGTTCTGCCTCGACAGTGGCGCGGTCCACGTGTCCCGCTGCCGCCAAAGACGTCAAGAGGTTCCACCGCAACTCCGTGTCAATCCGCAGACCCGTGAGGGTTTCGCTACCATTCAAAAGGGCGGAGCTGGCGGCGATGTCTTCGGGCGTCCGTGCCCGGCGAGCGGCGGCGCGCACCAGCTGCAGCTGTGTATCCGAGTCAGCCTTGGCCAGGCGGGACAGCATCCGCAGACGTGAGGAGACGTTTCGGGCTGCAGCTTCGCGATTTTCTACGGCCAGGTAGCTTTCGATGCAAGTGTCCAGGTTACGCAAAGTGACCGAAACTACCATGGGGTGAGTCTCTACCATGAGAGCTTGCAGGGCGGCATCAACGTAGTGAGAGGCGCCAACCTCGCCGTCACGCACCATGTCCCACAGAATGGACAGAATCTGGGAACGTGGCAGCGAATCAGTGAATGCATCGATGTGTTCGCAAGCCGTGCGCAGAGACTGCTCGTCTAACCTAACCTTGCCATAAGCCATGTCCCCGTCGTTGACCAAAATGACATCGGGACGCGGCCCGTTAAAACCTGGAAGGTTGTATTCATCGGCCTCCATGTCGAATTCCTCGCGGTGACCGGGAACAAACACGGTCTTGCCATCGCGTTGTTCCAGGTTGTAGGCGCATACCGCCATATGTTGAGGTCGCGGGGTAGCGTTGGCATTGAAATGCTCCTGGACAATGCGCAGGGAAGTAATCGCCCCGCTGTCGTCCGTTTGGATTTCAGGACGCAGCCACGTCATTCCGGCTTCTTCCAGCCACTTGCGCGACCAGGCTTTTAGGTCCTTACCGGAAGTTGCCTCCAGCTCGGTCAACAGGTCCGTCAAGGTGGCGTTGGACCACTCGTGTTTGGCGAAGTATTCCTTAATCCCCAAGCGGAAGTTATCCCAACCCACGTACGTTACCAACTGGGACAGCACGCAGGCGCCTTTTGCGTAGGTGATGCCGTCAAAGTTGACTTGGACATCTTCCAAGTCGTTGATGGTGGCCACTACCGGGTGAGTGGAAGGCAGTTGATCCTGGCCGTAGGCCCAAATCTTTTCCGAACAAGAGAAGGTCGTCCAGATGTCTTTCCACTCAGTCGCTTCCGCTGTGGCTTTGGTGGACACAAACTCGGCAAAGGATTCGTTCAACCACAAGTCGTTCCACCATTTCATCGTGACGAGGTCGCCGAACCACATGTGAGCCAGTTCGTGCAGAATGGTCACGACACGGCGTTCCACCCGGGTTTGCAGGGGACGGGACCGGAACACATATTCGTCACGGAACGTCACGCAGCCCACATTTTCCATGGCCCCGGCGTTATATTCGGGAACAAAAATCTGGTCATATTTACGGAAAGGATAGGGGCGTTCAAAGGCGGTTTCGTAGAACTCGAAACCGGCGCGGGTGATGTCCATGACTTCGGCGGCATCCAGGTGTTTTAGCATGGAGGCGCGGCAATAGACACCGAGGGGAATTCGTCTGCCATCGCACGAGGTCACTTCGCCGGTTTCTCCCACGTAGGGGCCCGCGATGACGGCGGTCAGGTAGGACGAGATTTTTTCGGTGGGGCTGAAACGGTACGTGCGCACACCGTCAGCGGCGATTTCAGGCTCCGGGGTGGGTGAGTTGGAAAACGCGTTCCACTCGGGAGGAACCACGAAAGTAAAGGTAAAGTCCGCTTTGATGTCGGGCTGTTCAAAAACGGCGTAGACGCGGCGAGAATCCGGCACCTCGAACTGGGAGTATACGTAAGACTTGCCGTCCTCGGGGTCTGCGAAACGGTGCAGTCCCTCGCCGGTGTGCATGTAGACACAATCAGCCACCACCCGCAGATTGTTGTGTTCCTGCAGATTTGGCAGGAAAATCCGGGAATCTGCGTAATTCGAGAGGTCCAGTGCTGTCCCGTTCAAGGTCACTTCTGTGACGGAATCGGCAATGAGGTCGATGAAAGTCGAGGCACCGGGTTGGGAGGCAAAGTCAACTTCCGTCACGGAATGAAAGATGCGCTCTCCATGAGTCAAATCGAGATGTACACGGTAGTGGACATCGCTGACGATTCCCGAGCGCTGCTCGGCTTCGATGCGGGTGAGGTTAGTTCCTGGCATTTACGCTCCTTTGAGTTTGCAATCGGTATATATTCTTCCATGTCTAAGCCCTTTTCGATGAAGTTTCAGCGTAAAGATTGTAGTTAAACTAGACTTAAGTTATGGTTCATGCGCCAATGACGAGGGGAGGTATCTGCGTTGAGACGGAATACCGTGTGCAGCTCTAGCTCTCAACTCTCAGCCTCTAAGCTCCGCCGGTTGCGGCGTTCCCTGGCGGGAATCCTCTTAGGTGCCGTGGCGCTGAGTGGGTTGAGTGCCTGCGCAAAGGAAGAAACCAAGACCCCCACTCAGTGGAACGCTACCATCGTGACCACGCCTGCTCCGGAGGGCTGGGTTAACGGCAAAGACGGAGCTTTTCGGGTGCAGATTCCGCCATCTTACCTGGATGCTTACGAAGCTATTAGCGGTTCCAAGCTGCCTGACGCGCAGGTGGTGCTGTCCCTCCCTTCTGATAAAGCCCTGAACGGCTACGTTCCTGTCATGGTCATTGACCACGCGAAAGCGACTTCCGACCCTGACGAGGTGGAAAAGAACCTGAAACAAGACCCCATCTACAAGGGTTACAAGAAGTTTACGGTGCTGAACCCGACCCAAGTTGAGGGCTTGAACGTGCTGGAGATGAAGTGGAACTACGTCTATCAAGAGGTCGAGATGACGGCCTTCATGACTTTGGTTTCGGGGAACAATCACGCCTATGCCCTGAAACAGGACGTGCCGGATTACGCGTTGGAAACCTACCAGCCGATTATTGATTCTGTGCTGAAAAGCTGGACTTGGAACGAACCGGTGAAGGGGACCAAGCCGAAGCCAAGCCCTTCAGCTACCAAATCCTGACTCTCTGGTCCGGTTCCAGCCACAGGGCGTCTCCAGGCTTTGTTTGGAAAGTCGCCGCAAACAGGTCGAGGTTCGCGACCACGCCGTTGCAGCGGAACTCCGCCGGGGAGTGAGGGTCAATCGAAATGAGTTGTTTGGCCATTTCCGGGCGCACCTTCGTCTGCCAAGATAGCGCCCAGGATAGGAAGAACCGCTCGGCTGCGCTGAGCCCCTCGATGACCGGGGCGTCTGCCGCGTCGTCGATGCCCTGCTGTTTGAGCTCCAACAGGTAGGCTTTCCACGCGATGTCTAGTCCGCCCAGGTCGCCGATGTTTTCTCCGATGGTCAGCGCGCCGTTGACATGGAATTCTTCGGGCAGCCCCTGGGGGACGAACGCGTTGTACTGGTCGATAAGCGCGTGGGTACGTTTTTCAAATTCCGCCAAGTCCTGGTCGGTCCACCAGTTTTCGACTTTGCCAGTGCCGTCAAACTTGGCGCCCTGGTCGTCAAAACCGTGCCCGATTTCATGGCCGATAACCGCCCCGATGGAACCGTAGTTCACAGCCGCGTCCGCGTCCTTGTCAAAGAAAGGAGGCTGCAGGATAGCAGCGGGAAACACGATCTCGTTTTCGGTCGGATTGTAGTAAGCATTCACGGTTTGCGGGGTCATATGCCAAATCGTGTGGTCGACTGGCCCGCCCAGCTTGTCAATCCAGTAGTAGGTGCCAAAAATACTGGCATTGTGAACCTTGTCAACTAGCGTTCCGTCTCCGAGCTGGAGTTTCTCATAATCTCGCCACTTGTCGGGGTAGCCGATTTTGGGGGTGAACTGGCGCATTTTTTCTAACGCTTTGTCCCGTGTTTCCGGTCCCATCCAATCTAAAACCGCGATGGAATCCTGGTAAGCCTGAATCAGGTTCTCTACCAGGTGGCTCATCGCCGCCTTGGCTTCGGCGGGGAAGTGGCGCTGCACATAAAGTTTGCCCAAGGCTTCGCCCATCACTGAGGATGCCAGGGAAACTCCGCGCTTCCACCGTTCCCGCAGCTGTTCCTTGCCCGCCAGCTTTTGCCCGTAAAAATCGAAGTCCGCATTCACGATTTCGCTGGATAGCAGGGAAGTATGTCCGTTCAAGGCGTGCCACAGCATCCACCACTTGAGCGTTTCAAAGTCGGTGGAATCCCATAGCTGGTCCATGTTTTCAAGGAAATCCGGTTCGCCTACGTTGACTTCCGTAAACATTTTGTCGGGCAGTCCCGAAGCCTTCCGCCAGGCTCCCAGGTCAAAGCGCGGCAGCTTAGCGGCCAGTTCGTCCCATGTCATCGGGTTGTTTGTCGCGTCCGTGTCGCGAGTCTTCACGTTATCCCAATGCAACTGGGCTATCTCAGTCTCGAAGTCAACAATTTTACCGGCCACGTCCGGGGCTGCGGACTGCGAAGCATATCCGGCCAGGGTGAACATGCGGGCGATGTGTTGGCGATACTGGTCCAACAGGCTAGCGTGCTTTTCTTCCAAGTAATAGGCACGTTCGGGCAACCCCAAACCGTCTTGGCCGAAATAGTTTACGTAGCGTTCGGGATTGTTCACATCGATGTCAATACCGGTATCGAAAAATCCTTCGTAGGTGCCTTCGGCAAAAGTCCGGGCCCACAGGTCGCGCAGATCTGCTTTGCTGGTGGCCTGGTCCAGAGGAGCCTTTAGCTGCTGTAAGCTGGGGGCGCTATCCGCTTCCACTGTGGCTTCATCCATAAAAGAGCCGTAGAGAGAGGCGACTTTGCCCGCCAGGCTGCTCAGCTCCCCGGTGATTCGACCCGCGACACAATCTTCGATGATGGTGCGCACCTGTTTTTCCGCTTCTTCGGCCAAGAGGTGAAATGACCCGTAGCTGGCCTTGTCAGCAGGAATTTCGGTGCGGGCCAGCCACTTGCCGTTTACGTAACGGTAAAGGTCGTCCTGCGGGCGGATAGTTTCATCAAAGTCAGCGGGATCCAGCATCCCCAACAGTGGGTTCTTTGTCATGGGTTCAACCCTACCGTGCTGCACCAAAAATTTCCGAGCGACCCTGACGGCGCAACCAAACCCCCTTGTGACAGGGGTCCCGCTGGGTTTAGCGCGTGGAAAACCCCAGGGCGTCGTAGAGCTGCATCGCCTCGGGGGCGGCGGATATATCCAGTTGCAGGGTCAGGGCCTCGCGGCCCAACGCGTCCACGGCTCGTGAAGCGTTAATGACCAACCCCGAACCGATACCTTGACGGCGATAGTCGGGATCCACAAACAGGTCAGCAATGTAGGGCTGGTCGCTGTTGCCGTCCGTGATGCACCATTCATCGGGAGCCTGGTCCAACACGATAACCACACCGACCAGTTTGTCCTCGTGCCACGCTCCGAGAGTCGCCTCGGACAACAGCGGACCGTAGGCGCCGTCCCAGAACAAATTCAGCTGGCTGGCAGCACTCGACCCGGCATCCCGATAAGCAACCGCGTGCAATTGGGACATCTGGACCACGTCGTCGCGGGTAATCGGACGGTAGGTAATCTTGATTTCCGGGTCTGGCTCTGCTTCCGTCAACTCATCGGTCGACGGGGCCTCTAAGGACAGCTTGGACATACCTCGATTGTCCCATGATTCGTGCCTGCTGGGAAGCCTTTGAAAGTTATTGAATCGAAATAAGTCTGCTGGTTGGGTCTGTTAAATGATGAGTCACTATTGATTTCGGAATGGAACAGAGCGAGACCAGACCTTCTATTCTGTGCGAGTTTGCCAGGGTCGGTAACATGGTGGGGTGGAAAACAAGCATGAGGACGCACATCGGAATCAACCTGCTCATGAGCATCAACCTCCAGCGGTGACCCCCGAAGATTTGTCGGTAGACCCGGATTTGATTCCCTACCTGTTCGCGGCCCGAACCCCCGCCGAGCCGGAGGACAACGACAATCCGACCGGGGAACCTTTGGACCCAGAAAACCCCGCCGACTCCCGGAAAGGTCCCGTTGACCGCTTTGGCGTGTCGCTGAGCCCTGAGCAGCGCGAACTCATGGACGAAATGCGCGAACGGCAACGTCCCACCTCGACCTTGGGCCCCTCTACGATGGAGGACCCGAAAGCCCGAGCCATCTATGAAACCCTGCTGACACGCCGCGCCGAACACCAAATTGAGCCCAGCTTGGAACCGGTGCGGGGCGTGCTGGACTACCTGGGCAATCCCCAAGAGCTGTTCCACTCCATCCACATTACGGGTACGAACGGAAAGACTTCAATAGCCCGGATGATTGAGGCGCTGCTGGCGGAACTGGGGTATCGGACCGGGCGTTTTACATCGCCGCACCTGGTAGACGTGCGTGAACGCATCTCAGTGGACCAAGCCCCCGTCACCACCGAACAGTTTGTCCAGGCTTATGAGGACGTGGAAGCCCAACTGGCGCTGTGGGAAAACGCTCACCCCGGACACCGGCTGTCGTTCTTTGAGGTCATGACCGTCATGGCATACGCCCTGTTCGCAGATGTGCCGGTGGATGTGGCGGTGGTCGAGGTCGGTATGGGCGGACGCTGGGACGCTACCAATGTCATCGATGCGGACACGGCGGTCATCGGGCCGATCAGCTTGGAACACGAACAGTGGCTGGGCCGGGGATTGGCCAACATTGCGCGGGAAAAAGCGGGGATCATGCGTCCCCAGCGAGTGGCGGTGGTGGCGAAACAGCCCGATGAGGCTCTCGCGGTCATTCGTGACGCTGCTCATGCCGAGGACGTGACCCTGCGTTATGAGGGGGATGATTTCGCGGTGCTGCGGCGAGTCCCGGCAGTCGGGGGGCAAGTCATAGATATTCGCACGCCTGCGGCTATCTACCGGGATATTTACCTGCCCCTGTATGGGGAATTTCAGGCCGAGAATGCAGCGCTGGCGCTCACGGCGGTGGAGGCGCAGCTGGGCGGAGCGGCGCTGCACGGGGAATCTGTGGAGCGTGCCTTTGGCGGGGTTCGTTCTCCCGGACGCCTGGAAGTGTTGCACGCCACCCCGATGATTGTGGCTGACGCGGGGCATAATCCGGGTGCGGTCGAGGCCCTGCGCCGGGCGATAGAGGACGATTTTCGTTTTCAACACACGGTGGGGATTTATTCCGCCATGGCCGATAAAGACATTGAAACCGTGCTGGGGATTGTGGAGCCGACCATTGATGAGTTGATTGTGACCCAGATGCCCGGTGAACGCGCGGCGAAGGTGGAAGATATCCAGGCCGTGGCCGCGGAGGTGTTCGGTGACGATCGCGTTTACGCTATTGACTCCCTGCCCGAAGCGATTGCAAAAGCCGGGGAAATCGATGATTTGCAGGGGGGAGTTCCCGGATCCACCGGAGTCGTGATTTTCGGTTCCGTGGTACTCGCCGGAATGGCACAGGACGTGCTGGGCAAAGACAAACTACAATGAGCACAACCGGCCTCACACGGCAAGACCTCGGCCGGATTCGACCGCGAAAGTTTAGGGCAGTCAGAAAGGAGCAGCTGTGAGTTTGAATACACAATGGGTGCTGCGCTGGATGGATGGCTGCGCTCGAGTACTGGAACAAAACCGCGAAATGCTGGAAAGTTTGGATGAGGTCATCGGGGACGGGGACCACGGGGACAACATTTCACGAGGCTTCTCTGCCGTGGACCAGCGGTTATCCGGGATTGTAGTGGAGAGTCCGAAACAGGCGCTGCGGGTAGCGGCAAATACTTTGCTGGCGGCAGTAGGCGGAGCCTCGGGGTCTTTGTATGGCACGGCATTTTTGCGGGCGGCGCGTTCGGTGAACGTGGAGAGTCTAGAGTCGCAGGATGTGGCGATGCTACTGGTAAAGGCGGCTGAGGGAATCGCAGAACGCGGCGGAGCCCAGCCGGGGAATAAAACCATGCTGGACGCGTGGTATCCGGCCGCCACCAACGCAGCTGCTGCCGTGGCGAAAGGTGCTGACCCGGAAGAAGTCTTGCGTGTTGCTGCTGACGCGGCCGCAAAAGGGGCGGAAGATACGGTTTCGATGAGCGCCGCAAAAGGGCGGGCATCGCTGTTAGGGGAGCGTTCCATCGGCCATAAGGACCCCGGTGCCGCCTCCAGTGCACTCATTTTGGCTGAGGCAGCAAAAGCTGCTGAGTATTGAGTACTACTTCGGAAAACCTTGGTGAAATCCGGTAGGATGCACAAGTATTTACAAAACTTGGAGTTGCGCTCGGTGTCGAGCGAAACTTTTGGCGAAAGGAAAGTCAATGGCTGACTGCCACATCCCCTACGATCCGCAAGAAGAACACACCCTGGTCATTATCAAGCCTGACGGCTACCGGCGCGGACTCATCGGTGAAGTCATTAGCCGGATTGAACGCCGCGGATTTAAGATTGTGGGTTTGCAAACCAAGACTGCGACCCGGGAAGAACTGGAAGAACACTATTTCGAGCACAAAGACAAGCACTTCTTTGAAGGGCTGGTCGAATACATGATGAGCGGCCCCATCGTGCTGATGGTTATCGAAGGCTCTCGGGTCATTCAGGCTTTCCGTAACATGATGGGAGACACCAACCCCGCGGTGGCTATGCCCGGGACGATTCGTGGAGATTTGGCTCGGGATTGGGGTCCGGACGCGCAGATTCAAAACATCGTTCACGGTTCGGACTCGGCACAGAGCGCCGACCGGGAAATCGCGCTTTGGTTCCCCTACATGATTGACTAAAGGCCGGTAGCGAGGCGTTTCTCCTGGCGTTGTTTCTCTCTGTTGCCCAAGGCCGGGAAGGCTGTTTTTTAGGGTTCGGGGGGTTGCGCTAGGGTAAGTGTGTGTATTTAAAGTCCCTGACCCTGAAAGGCTTTAAGTCTTTCGCGAACACGGTCCACATGAGCCTAGAACCGGGGGTGACCTGTGTCGTTGGCCCTAACGGTTCGGGCAAATCGAACGTGGTCGATGCGCTGGCTTGGGTGATGGGCGAGCAGGGTGCCAAAAATCTGCGCGGCTCACAGATGTCGGATGTCATTTTTGCCGGCACCAAAACGAGGGCTCCGCTAGGACGCGCGGAAGTCCAATTGACCATTGATAACACCGATGGTGCTCTGCCTATCGAATACTCTGAGGTGACGATTTCGCGCACCATGTTTCGGGCGGGCGGTTCCGAGTATGCCATCAACGGAACCCCGGTGCGCCTGTTAGATATTCAAGAACTGCTTTCCGACACCGGGATGGGTCGGGAAATGCACGTCATTGTGGGGCAGGGGCAACTCGATCGGATTTTGAGTGCTTCCGAACTGGAACGGCGCGCTTTCATCGAGGAAGCTGCTGGAGTGCTTAAGCACCGGCAGCGTAAAGATCGGGCGTTGAAAAAACTGGACAATTTGGCGGTTAACCTCTCCCGCGTCCAGGACCTCACTAATGAAGTCTCGAAACGGTTGGGTCCCCTGGGTAAACAGGCCGAGGCGGCCCGGAAAGCCGCCCGAGTCCAAGCCGAACTCGCTGACGCGACTGCCCGTTTGATTGCAGACGCGGTGGCGCAAAACAAAGAAAAAGCTGGGTCGCAAACCGCCTCCAAGGAACAAATTTCGGCAAAAATCGCGGATTTGGAAACCCGTCTGCAAGAGGTAAACACGAAGCTGAATGTGGCGAAATCGAGTTTCGACGAGGTTAGCCCGGAGTTGGAGAAACTCACCCAGACCTGGGCTGAGCTGAGCACCTTGGCGGAACGTTTGGAATCTTTGGCGAACCAAGCCCGAGAACGCGCCAATGCTTTGGAAGAAACTGCGGAACTAACCCGGTCTGCCGACACCACCGAGTTGGAAAAACGGCTCGAAAAAACTCGTGAGGAGATTACCGAAAAACAAGCCGCCGTAGCGAAAGCCGACGATGCGGTCACCCAGACCAAAGCAGCCGAAGTGCGAGCCAAAGAGCGCGAATTCGCGGTGCGCTCCCAGATTGAAAAAGTGCAGCGTGCCAGGGCGGACAAGAGAGAAACTCTGGAGCGGCTGCGCGGAGCGGTCACTACCGCCGCCTCGCTGGCAGAGGAAGCGGCGGGGAACCTCAGCCGGATGGAAGAAGCCCTCCAGGCCGCCGCGCAACGCGAAACAACTTGCGCCCAGGAACTCAGCAAGGTTGAGGCGGAGCTTCCTCCCGGGGTGGCAGACGGAACTTTGGCAGCTCAAGAGGAAAATCTCGCTACGACTGTGGCGACAATCCAAGAGAAAGTCTCGCAACTGACCAAAGAACTCGGCGAAGCCCGGGAAGAAGCCGCTTTTTGGGAGGCGAAACGCGAGGTTTTGGCGAAAACCTTGCAACCCGAAGACGCCGCCGGGGCAGTAGTGAAAGCGGGGCTGAACGGCGTCAACGCGGCGCTTTTGGAAACAATCCTGGTTGAGGCTGGGTGGGAAGACGCGATAGGGGCCGTGTTTGGACAGTGGTCTAAAGCGCTGCTGACCTCGGGGGTCGAATCAGCCGCGGACGCGCTGCGTTTTGTCCGTCAGCAGTCCGCGGGTCAGGTTCACCTGCTGGTCGCGGACGGTTCAGAAACTCCATTCGGAGCTCAAGGTTCGGATAGTCTGGAGAAAGCGAAACTTCCAGCCGGGGTGTGCTGGGCTAGGGAGTTGGTCAATGCCCGGAAAGGGAACACTTTGCCCCCGGTGGTGGCGACTCTCTTGGCGGGGGTGGCGGCCTGTCCGGATTTGTCAGAAGCCCGCGATTTGGTGTTGACCGGGAAGGTTGCCGCGGCGGTGACTCAGGCGGGGGATTTTCTTTCGTCTACCCGGATTGTCGGCGGCGGGGATCCCGATGCGGGGATTTTGCGGCGCGCCTCGGAATACGATGAGGCGGCGGCACAGGCTGAAGCGGCGGCTGTGGCGGCTGATCAGGCCGATGGTCAGTTGGCTCGGGCGACGACCGAACTGGCTGCGGCGCGGGAGGAATACGATGAGGCGGCGGCACAGCTCAAAGCTCAAGATGCGGCGGCAGCAGCAGCAGCTGCAGCGGTAGCGGCTGCCAAAGCGAAGCGTGGGGCGGCCCAGGCAGAAGTCGAACGTGCCGGGAAACACCTGGAACAGGCTCGTGCGGAAACAGAGAAACGCCAGGAGGCTCTCAAGCAAGCACAGGAAACTTTGGACGCCAGCCTGAAAGCCCAGGACGAAGCTGGGGAGGATGAGCCGGACTTTTCCGCCGAACTGCAAGCCGCAATCGAAGCGGTATCGGAGGCTCAAACCGCGAAGTCGGACGCTCATATCGCGGCGCATGTGGCTCGTCAAGAACTGGAATCACTAGAATCGCGCGCCGCCTCGCTGCAGCGTAACATTGCGGCGGAACAAGCCGCCGCTCAAGCAGCAGCCAGCCGGGCGTTGGTGCGGGAACGGCGCCGGAAACGGTCTGTCTACGTGATGGAACAGGCTGAAGCTGCCCAGCGGTTGGCTCACGTGGCGGCGGCCAGCGCTCAAGCCCAGCGTCAAGCCAGTACCGCCAGCCGGGAACAGCTGCAAACTGAGATGGAGACGCTGCGCGCCGCCGTGGACGACCTGAGTCGTCAGCGTACCGACCTCAAGGATGCTTCCATGCGCGATGAGGTTGCTTTGGCGGAGGTTAACTCCAAGTTGGCACGATTGCTGGAACAAGCCCAGCAGGAGTGCGGTCTGGATGAGCCCACTCTGCTGGCCGAGTACGGTCCGCACAATCTGGTTCCCGTATTCGACGAGTCTGGTGAAACCATCGAGCACGTTCCCTTTGTCCGAGAGGAACAGGTAGAACGCAAAGCCCAGGCACAAACCGAACTGAAACGGATTGGCAAAGTGAACCCCTTGGCGTTGCAAGAACACGAAGCCTTGGTGGCGCGACACAAATTTTTGGCTGACCAGCTGGCTGACCTGAAAAAGTCTCGTGACGACCTGATGAATGTGGTGGCGGAAGTTGATCGCCAAGTCGAGGAAGTATTCGGCAAAGCGTTCGCAGACGTCTGTGCCGCTTTCAAAGATATTTTCCAAGTCCTGTTCCCCGGTGGGGAAGGCAAGCTGACCTTGAGCGACCCGAAAGACCTGTTGAATACCGGCATCGAGATTGAAGCGCGTCCTGCGGGCAAGAACGTGAAACGCATGTCCCTGCTCTCGGGCGGGGAACGTTCCCTAGCAGCGTTGGCTTTTCTGTTCGCGATTTTCCAAGCCCGACCCTCACCGTTCTATGTCCTCGATGAGGTTGAGGCCGCTTTGGACGACGTAAACCTGTCTCGGCTGCTGGGGGTTTTCGAAATTTTGCGTGAAAACTCGCAGTTAATCATCATTACTCACCACAAACGTACGATGGAAATTGCGGACGCACTGTACGGGGTAACGATGAAGGAGGGAACCACGGCGGTCATTTCGCAGCGCCTGGTGAAAAACCCCGGCGCCAACGAGTGACAAATCCTGCGAGATGCAGCCGTGAATTAGGTAAACCTACCGAAGTTAGAGATAGGATAGCACCGAATGTTCAAGCGGATGAGAGACGTTTTTACGCGGTGCTACGAGAGACGTTTTGGATGGAATCAATGAATATCCTTAGTACGACACTAAATAATTCACAGGGTCTGGAAGGCTACACTGATCCGCTCATTTTTATGATTCCGTTGGCTATTGCTTTCGTGGTTATCGTTATCGTTGCCAGCGCCTCTCAAATTGACTCGAAGCAACGCAAGATTCGCAACGAGGATCGCCTGTTGGACACGTTGGAGCGGATTCGCGATGACAGCAGTAAGGACGGAGAAAGCTCTGACGACGCACCGCCCATCCAGCTGCAACAAGGTGAAAAAGAGCTGAGAAATATCGTCGAAAAGACCATTCGAGCCAATGGTCACAGCGATGATGAATCCCCTGATGATGACGTAGAACTCGAGCCGACCACCTCTGAGACTGATCATTTTGCGGATGCGGGCGCGGATCACGTTGGCCCGGAAGACGAAGACGACTTGGATGAGGCGCAAGGTGACTGGGGCGAGGAAGATGATGACTTCGATGCGGAAGAAGTCATCATAAAACCTGATGGGGTCTATTGCGACCCGGACGGGCTGTGCTTCAAACCGCTTCCCGGTCAGAGCGTAGAAGAAGCCCGCGCCGCAGCTCGAGCCGCTATGGAAGCGGCGGAAGCGGCAATGACAGCGGACGCAGCACAGGAGGATGCCACTTCGGAAACGGAGTCGGAGCCGGAATCTGCAGCGGCAGTCTCTGAGGAATCAGAACACTCCGAGACACCGGAGGACGCCGCGGATTCCGAGACTGCAGAGGAACCCGAGCCAGACGCACAGACTGAGCAGTCAGTTTCTGACACTGCCGAGCATACCGAACCCGATGTTGAGGAAATCGAAAAACCGGAATCCAAGACCTCCCGGATGCGTCGCTTGAAGGAGCGCTTGGCCGGTAAGGGCAAGTTCGGGCGGGCCATCCTCAATGTGTTGTCCAGCGCTGATTTGGAAGACTCTGATTGGGAAGCGATTGAAGACGAACTGTTGGCTGCCGACATGGGCGTTGAGCCGACCGTGGAACTTATTGGCAAACTCAAGGTAAAACAAAAGGTCGCGGGTGAAAAAGACGCTACACAGGTGCGGCGTATGGCAAAGCGGATGCTCACCGATATGCTCGACCGGAAAGCCGAACGTAGCCTCAACCTGGAAGTTCCCGAAGGCTCTCCCACCAAGACCGCCGGTATCTTAATGGTTGGCGTTAACGGCGGCGGTAAGACGACCACCGTGGGTAAACTTGCTCGCCTGCTGGTGGCTGACCGCAAGACCGTAGTATTGGGCGCGGCCGATACGTTCCGTGCTGCTGCCGGGGAGCAGCTGCAAACTTGGGGCGACCGAGTCGGCGTGCCGGTGGTGCGCGCCGAAAAGGACCAGGCTGACCCTGCCTCCGTGGCTTTCGACGCGGCGAAAACTGCTCGTGAGGCCGGCAGTGACGTGGTTTTGATTGACACCGCCGGACGGTTGCAAAACAAAGTCGGTTTGATGGACGAGCTGGGCAAAATCAAGCGTGTAGCTGAAAAGCAGGTTCCCATCACCGAAGTCCTGCTGGTTATCGATGCCACTACCGGGCAAAACGCTTTGAGTCAGGCAAAAATCTTTACCGAAGCGGTGGGTGTGACCGGTATTGTTTTGACCAAGCTGGACGGTTCTGCCAAAGGCGGGGTCATCGTGCCTTTACAGCGGGAACTGGGGATTCCGGTGAAGCTCGTTGGTTTGGGTGAAGGCCCCGACGATTTAGCGCCCTTCGTGCCCGGCGATTTCGCTGACGCCCTGCTGGATGCCTAGATTCGCCTGGCAGTTTCCGGTTATTTCGGGAGATAACGGCGTTTACCGCCGGTCTTTTGCGCCAACGTGTCCTCCGCGGCGCGCCCCAATCCCCACTTTTGCCCGAAATCTTGCCTCACTATAAAATCAACGTGTGTTTAGTAACCTGCAAGACCGCCTGACAGAATCGTTTAAGAACCTTCGCAAGAAGGGCAAGCTGAAGGAATCCGACGTTGACGCCACCGTCAGCGATATCCGCCGCGCCCTGATTGAGGCTGATGTAGCCTTGGAGGTCGTCAAGGATTTCACCGCTACCGTAAAGGAAAAGGCTTATGGGGCGGCTCGGTCTGAGGCTTTGAACCCGGCCCAACAGATTGTGAAAATCGTCAACGACGAGTTGATTAACATTCTGGGTGGTGAGGACCGGGAACTGCATTTCGCTAAGCCCGGCAAAGGCCCGACCGTATTCATGCTGGCCGGCCTGCAGGGTGCTGGTAAAACGACTCTGGCCGGGAAACTCGGCAAATGGCTGACGAAAGAGGGCCGAAAAGTCCTGCTGGTCGCGGCGGACTTGCAGCGTCCCAACGCGGTCAACCAGTTGCAGATCGTGGGCGAACAGGCCGGGGTCACCGTTTTCGCCCCCGAACCCGGCAACGGGGTGGGCGACCCGGTCGATGTGGCGCGGCGCGCTTTGGCGCTGGCCTCCGGTTCGGGCTATGACGTGATGATTGTCGATACCGCCGGACGACTGGGCGTAGATGCGGAACTTATGGCCCAAGCCCGTTCCATTCGTGACGAGGTGCAGCCCGACGAGGTCTTGTTCGTCCTGGACGCGATGATTGGCCAGGACGCGGTGCGAACCGCGCGGGCTTTCCAAGAGGGCGTGGATTTCACCGGTGTGGTTCTGACCAAGCTGGATGGCGATGCTCGCGGTGGTGCGGCCCTGTCAGTCCGGGGCGTTACCGGGGTTCCGGTGCTGTTCGCTTCGACCGGGGAGGGCTTGGACGACTTTGAGCGGTTCCACGCCGACCGGATGGCGTCGCGGATTTTGGATATGGGCGACCTGCTGAGCCTCATCGAAAAGGCTCAGGAAACCTTCGATATGGAGCAGGCCGAAAAGCTGGCCGGCAAGATTCAACAGGGTCAGTTGACTTTGGAAGACTTCCTCAACCAGCTGCAACAGATTCGCAAACTCGGTTCGATGAAAAAGCTGTTGGGAATGATGCCGGGGGCGGGCAAAATCCGGGAACAGCTGGATCAATTTGATGAGCGCGAAGTCGACCGGATTGAAGCTATCGTTCGTTCGATGACTCCTGCGGAACGCCAGGATGTAAAGATTCTCAACGGCTCGCGCCGCGCGCGGATTGCCGCCGGGTCTGGTACCACGGTCGCGGACGTGAACGGTTTGGTCGACCGATTCCAGATGGCGCAAAAGATGATGAGCGGCGGCGGCATTCCCGGGATGGGCGGCGGCGCAGACGGAATGGGAATGATGCCTGGATTCGGCCGGATGCCGGGCATGGGCAAGCATTCGAAAGCGAAACAGACGGCAAAATCTGGCAAGAAATCCAAAGCCCAGCGCAAGGCAAAATCTGGCAATCCCGCCAAGGCAGCCCGTCAAGCTCGGGAAGCCTTGGAAGGAATTTCCGCCACCCCCATGAGCGGGACCGGCGCAATGCCCAACCTGCCCGGTTCTCTGCCCGCCGGTCTGGGAGGGCTCAAAGGCATGGGCGGTCTCGGCGGGTCGCCGCAGAAGTCCGCGCCGGCCACCCCCGCCCTGACCCCTGACGATTTGCCCGACGACATCAAACGTATGTTGGGCGGCTTGTGATGACACCCCTAGGGGCGACAAACCCGGATAACCTGCACTTTACGGGTACTTTCCTGTGGTCGGAACACCCCAGCGTAGAGGGAGAATACACCGGTCAGGCGACGACAGTATCTTGTGAATCCCAGTGGGTACACGGCGACCTGTATATTCACGACGGCATCGTGAGTCGAACGGCGAAACCCGCGCTGACTTACCGAAAGGTCAGCGGCTACGCGATTCCCGGACTGGTGGACGTACATTGCCACGTTGGCGTGACCCACGCGGGCAGCGTACCGGCCGAAACTCAGCGGGAACAGGCCGAATTGGCGTTGAGTAAAGGCACGCTGCTGATTCGTGACTGCGGGGTGCCCTCCGATACCCGCTGGATTGACCAGGTGGCTGAGCTGCCGAAAATCATTCGCTGTGGCCAGCACCTGGTGCGGCCCAAACGCTATATGCGCTACTACGGGTTGGAGCTGGAAAACGAAGCCGATTTGCCCGCGGCGGTTGCCAAACAGGCCAAACGCGGCGATGGTTGGGTGAAAATCGTGGGGGATTGGATTGACCGCTCCGATGGGGCCGAATCTGATTTGCAGCCGTTGTGGTCTACCGCGGTGCTGCGTGACGCGGTGGCGGCTGCACACGAGAACGGAGCGCGGGTGACCGTGCACACTTTTGCCCACCGCACGATAGAGGGCCTGTTAGATGCCGGGGTGGACGGGATTGAACATGGCACCGGCATGGATTCGGACGAAATCCTCGAAGCGCAACGCCGCGGTATCCGCGTGACTCCGACCATGTTGCAAATCGCGCGGTTTTCCGATTTTGCCGCCCAGGCAGGGACAAAATATCCGGTGTATGCCGCCACGATGACCGTTTTGGATCAGTCCAGGGTGGCTCATCAAGCCGCGCTGTATGAAGCGGGGGTGCAATTGCTGCCGGGCACCGATGCTGGTGGCTATCAGCGCCACGACGCCCTGCCGCAAGAGCTGCGGCAGTGGTTGGACTTAGGTGTTTCAGCTCCCGAAATTATTGACCTGGCCACCTGGAAGGCTCGGGATTTCCTGGGTGCCCCCTCGCTGTGGGAGGGTGCGCCCGCCGACCTGGTGTGGTACGACTCCGACCCGCGCGCCGACCTCAACGTTTTGGAACAGCCCGCCGGAGTGGTTCTGCGCGGAGCCCTCGTGGCCGGGGCGGTTAGAGAGGCCGCACACCGTGCCTGAAGGTCATTCTATCCACCGGCTGGCCGCCCAGTTTGAGCGGTGAGGTCGTCGCGGCCTCCTCTCCGCAGGGGCGTTTCACCGCGAGTGCTGCCGTGTTAGACGGGCAACGTCTGGTTGACGGGCAAGCCTACGGGAAACATATGTTTCTCGGTTTTGCCCCGCGTCAGACCGAACCCGCCGCGACCGTTTCCGACTCCAAATCGACCCTGACCTGGCTGCACATTCACTTGGGGATTTACGGTTCCTGGCGGTTTTACGGGGACTCTCAGTTCATTGCCCGGCACATCGGTCCGGCCCTGGACCTCGCTGAGATTGCGCATCCAGCCGCGGAAATCGTAGAGATTCCGGTGCATACTCACCGCGATGACTCCGCTTTTGCACCCCACGAACATTTCGCGGATCGCTGGTTTTGGACCCCCGCGCCTTTCACGCCGCCCCAGCCCTACGGGACGGTGCGTCTGCGCTTGGTCACCGCGCACGGGGCGGCCGACCTGTCCGGGCCAAACACTTGTGAGCTGCTGGACGAGGAGGGCGTCGCTGCGGTCTTAGCGCGGCTGGGACCCGACCCGCTGCGTCCCGACAGCGACTTTAGTGAGTTCGTGAAACGCTGTGCCACTCGTCAGAAGGGTATTGGGGAGGCTCTCATGGACCAATCCGTTATCGCCGGGGTGGGCAATATTTATCGCGCCGAAGTGCTGTACGCGGCACGTCTGAACCCGTTTACGCCCGCCCGCGAGGTGACGTCGCGTAAACTGCGCCGAATCTGGAACTGGCTGGAAGAATACCTACCCCTCGGCGTGGAATCGGGACGAATCACCACCGCAGATCCTGACGATTACGCTACTTTCGTGGAACGCGAGTTGGCCGCGGGACGCGAGCCCCAAGCTATCGACTCCCGATATTACGTCTACCAGCGCCAAGACCGGCCCTGCCTGCGCTGCCGTGCTAGCATCAAGCTCAAAGTAGCGGGGGGACGAAAACTCTACTGGTGTCCGCGCTGCCAACGCTGAGGGACACGGGAAACCGCAACCCCGGCACAACCCGAGCCGGAAAAACCACCACCCTAGCGACCTTGTCGGGGAATCCTGCCTGGTGCGAGTGCCACGCAAAGGTGGAATAATCGAAACCGTGAGTGAAGTAAACCTGGGGATGCCCACCAAGTCTCTGTCCGCCCGCGAACCGTTGGCGCCGCGCCATCAGACCCGCAAAATCCAGGTCGGCAGCGTCGCCGTGGGGGGAGACGCCCCGGTGAGCGTCCAGTCCATGACCACCACCCTGACTTCTGACGTGGAAGCGACCCTGCAGCAAATCGCCGAACTGACGGCCGCGGGCTGCGACATTATCCGGGTGGCGTGTCCTTCCGCGGACGATGCCGCGGCGCTGCCCGAAATCTGTAAACGCGCCACCATCCCGGTGGTGGCGGACATTCACTTCCAGCCAAAGTATGTGTTCCAGGCTATCGAGGCCGGCTGCGGTGCGGTGCGGGTGAATCCCGGAAACATCCGGGCTTTTGATGACCAGGTGCGCGAAATCGCCCGAGCCGCCACCGACCACGGCACCGCGCTGCGCATCGGGGTCAACGCGGGGTCTCTGGACAAACGCCTGTACGAAAAGTTTGGGGGAGCCACCGCAGAGGCGCTCGCCGAGTCCGCCATGTGGGAGGCGTCTCTGTTCGAGGACGTGGATTTCCATGACTTTGCCATCTCGGTGAAACACCACAACCCGGTGACGATGATTCAGGCCTACCGCCTGTTGGCCCAGCACGGGGACTGGCCGCTGCATCTGGGGGTGACGGAGGCCGGCCCGACTTTCCAAGGCACCATCAAATCCGCTACCGCTTTCGGTGCGTTGCTCTCCGAAGGAATTGGCGACACGATTCGGGTTTCGCTTTCGGCCCCGCCGGTCGAGGAAATCAAGGTAGGGTTAGAGATTTTGCGTTCTCTGGGCCTGCGGAAACGCAACTTTGAAATCGTGTCCTGCCCGTCCTGCGGACGTTCCCAAGTCGACGTTTACACTTTGGCCAATGAGGTTACCGCCGGGCTGAAAGACATCACCTACCCGCTGCGGGTCGCGGTGATGGGCTGCATTGTCAACGGTCCGGGTGAAGCGCGGGAAGCCGATTTGGGCGTGGCCTCCGGCAACGGCAAAGGCCAGATTTTCATTAAAGGCCAGGTCATCAAGACCGTCCCGGAAGCGGAGATTGTGCCAACCCTGATAGCTGAAGCGAACCGGTTGGGTCGGGAGCTGGGCTTGGAAGCGGGTGAACCCCAGGTGAACGTAGCCGGTTGAGGACCCACGGCGAGGTGCCGGTATCGTGGGGGTTTCCGGCGTTTTGCTTTGGCAAGCGCAGTCGGCTGGTTATCCGCGGAGGTTGTGTAGCTCGGGGCACTAGGCCGGTCGGGCGGGGTTCCCGGTTTGGTGCAACCGGGAGGTGGCGAGAGGCTAGGATAAGAGTTACTGCTTAGATTTACCGAGGAGTTATGGAAAATGTCTGAAACCGCGTTGCAAAAAGCTACTATTCCTTTCGATGGCCGAGTGCAGTCCGGGGTGGAACAGCCTCCGCAGGCGCATCTGGAAGTTTTGGGGATGAACCTGGAACCTAGCCTGGACCAGGCGGCGTTCATTGAGCTGCTCAAGGACCTGACTGCCACAGCCCGCGAGTTGACCCAGGGCAACCCGATTCCGAACTTCCTAGCTCCGGAAATGGTCGCGGTCACCGCTAACCTCACCATCACCTGCGGTTTTGGAGAGCGGATTTTTGATTTCTTGGGTAAGCCGGAACTAAAACCCGAGGGCTTGCATGACATTCCCGCTTTCAAACTCGACCAGCTGCAGGAACGCTGGGGTCAGACCGATTTAGTGTTCCAGATTTGCTGCGACGACCCGGGCACCCTGTTCGCGGCCGGTCGCCTGATCCTGGCCAAGTGCGAAGGCAAAGCCACGTTGCAATGGATGCAAAAGGGCTTCACTTACGCCTACGGTTCAGCCCCGCGCGGCACGACCCCGCGAAATCCGTTCGGTCAGGTTGACGGCACCGTGAACCCGTCCACCGCGGAGGAATTCTCCGAGCAGGTGTGGTTGGACGGCTCTGGCGACCAGGCCTACCTGGACGGTTCCACCATTATGGTGCTGCGCCGGATTCAAAACTTCCTCGATCCGTGGGAATTACTGGACCGTCCCGCCCGGGAGCGCGTCATCGGCCGCAAACTCTCCGATGGCGGTCCGTTGAGCGGTGGTGGCGAGTTCGATGAGGAGGACATGGACGCGGTAGACGAAGCCGGTAACTTCATCATTGATCGGCGCTCTCACCTGGCGCTGTCCCGCGAACATGAAGATGACGGTTCCGACAAGCTGCGTCGCCGCGCTTTTGCCTACGACGATGCCCCGGAACCGGGACAGTCTGACCTGACCAACAGCGGTTTGGTGTGGATTTCTTTCCAGCGCAACCCGGATTATCAGTTCACGGCCATTCAAAAGCGCCTGGATATGCACGACTTGTTGAACAAGTTTATTTCCCACATCGGTTCGGCAGTTTACTGGATTGTTCCGGGAACCAGCGCGGAAACCTATTGGGGACAGGGTTTGCTGGAAAAATAGGCCAGAGCGTTTACGAGTTCGCGTCCGTACCCAGGGGCAAATTTTCGGTCCCGGTGGCGATGGACTGACGAATGGCGCGCAGCAGCCCGCGTTGAGAGGCTTCGAGTTCCTGCGCTAAGCCGTGTAGGCGCCGCAGGGTTTCCGCGTTATCGGTGTCCGTCAGTGTTTCCGGTGTGGGATTTTTCCCCAAGGACTCCAGGAAAGCCATTTCGCCAGCCCATTCGCGCCGCTTGTCACGCCACTGCTGCAGCGGTGCTACCAGGTTCGGATCCTTCGGGATGTAGCGCACTGCCTCAATGACTTGGTTATCCCGCACGATGACACGGTCCGCCGCAGAGAGGGTCTCTTCATAAATGAGTTTGATTTCGTCGTGCCGGGGGACTGCGTCTGGAATGACGGTGTCGCCGTGGAAGTGACGAATCAGCCACACGACACCCAAGGTCAGAGCGATAGTGCCCACCACTATCAGGAAATAGACCAGGTTTTGCGTAGCTGTCCACTTGTCTTGAGGAATGACCTGAGCGGGTATCATCATTCCCCAATACGGCGCCGACAACGAACTCATGACTGGATTTTAACAAACTTTCGCCCCCTTGCGGTGCCGGCGGACCCGGTTTGCCCAGGAAACCCCAGTTTTCGCCCGAACCACCGGAATTGCGAGGTGTGGGGGGAGATAAATTTTTTGGTAACCTTGTAAAGGCAGCGACTGGCGATGCCTACCAGACCCCGGATTGTTTCGCGGGGACAGTGGGCAGGAGGAATAACCCTCCGGGGAGCGCATTTACACAATCGGACGCCTGGGTTGTGCTCGCAAAACTATGGAGGAACTATGACTGAAGTCATGAACCAGCCCCTTTCTGAGGTTGATCCGGAAATCCAGGCCGTGCTGGATGCTGAACTGAATCGTCAGCGCGACACCCTGGAAATGATTGCGTCGGAAAACTTTGTGCCCCGCGCCGTATTGCAATGCCAGGGCAGCGTTTTGACTAACAAATACGCCGAAGGCTATCCGGGCAAACGCTATTACGGCGGCTGCGAAAACGTTGACGTCGCTGAGACCCTGGCCATTGAGCGGGCCAAAAAGCTGTTCGGAGCCGATTTCGCGAACGTGCAGCCCCACTCTGGCGCCCAGGCGAACGCGGCGGTGCTTTCCGCGCTCATTAAGCCCGGATCCAAGATTATGGGCCTGAGCTTGGCGCACGGCGGTCACCTCACTCACGGCATGAAGATTAACTTTAGTGGTCGTCTCTACCAGGTCGCAGCCTACGGAGTGGAACCGGATACCAAGCGTATCGACATGGATCGGGTGCGGGAACTCGCGTTGGCCGAGCGCCCTGATGTGATTATTTCCGGCTGGTCCGCCTATCCGCGGCACCTGGATTTTGCGGCTTTCCGTTCTATCGCGGACGAGGTCGGGGCCTATCTGTGGACCGATATGGCACACTTTGCGGGTCTGGTCGCCGCTGGTTTGCACCCCTCCCCGGTGCCTTACGCGGACGTGGTTTCCACGACCATTCACAAGACCATTGGCGGGCCGCGTTCGGGTCTGATTCTGTCCCGTGATGGGGAAAAGTTCGGCAAGAAGATCAACAGTTCCGTTTTCCCCGGTCAGCAGGGTGGTCCCCTGATGCACGTGGTCGCGGCGAAAGCAGTGGCGCTCAAGATTGCCGGCACGCCTGAGTTTAAAGAGCGGATGCAGCGCGTCATCCAAGGCGCCCAAATTTTGGCCGAACGCCTGATGGCGCCCGATTGCCAGGCGGCGGGCATCGACCTGTTGACCGGCGGCACCGATGTTCACTTGGTACTGGTTGACCTGGTTCACTCCAACCTGGACGGGCAACAGGCCGAGAACCTGCTGCATGAAGCGGGCATTACCGTGAACCGTAACGCAGTGCCGTTCGACCCGCGTCCCCCGGCGGTCACTTCCGGTCTGCGTATCGGCACCCCGGCTCTGGCTACTCGCGGCTTTGGCGAGGCGGAGTTCCGCGAGGTTGCCGACATCATCGCTTCTGTGCTGGTGGACGGTGCCGCGGGCGAATCCGCGGTGGACGTGGCCAAGTATCGGGCTCGGGTGGCGAAACTGACCGAAGCCTTCCCGCTCTATCCGGGACTGGTGCAATGAGGGCGCCCTGGGAGGGGCCAGCTCAGGTCCTGGACGGCAAAGCCACCGCTGGTGCTATCAAAGCCGAGTTGCAGGCGCGTGTCGCCGCGGTACGTGAGCGCGGGGTTATTCCCGGGCTGGGCACTATCCTGGTCGGCGAGGATCCCGGTTCCGTAACCTACGTGGCTGGTAAACATCGGGACTGCGCGGAGGTCGGCATCGAGTCCATTCGGGTCGATTTGCCTGCCACCGCCAGCCAAGACGAAGTCATGGCGGCGGTGCAACGGTTGAACCAAGCCCCGGCCTGTACGGGATATATCGTGCAGCTACCGTTACCTAAGGGTATGGACACGAACCGGATTTTGGAAGCTATCGACCCGGATAAAGATGCCGATGGCCTGCATCCCATGAACCTGGGCCGTCTGGTGTTGCGGGTGTCAGAGCCGATAACTTCGCCTTTGCCCTGCACTCCCCGGGCCGTCATCGAACTGGGTCGTCGTTTCGGTCTGGATTTCAACGGTAAAGACGTGTGCGTGGTGGGGCGCGGCACTACGGTGGGTCGTTCCATCGGGCTGCTGCTGGGACGTAAAGATGTCAACGCCACCGTGACTTCGTGCCATACCGGCACCCAGGATCTGGCTGCGAAATGTCGCCAAGCGGACGTCATCGTGGCTGCCTCCGGGGTCGCGGGCATTATCACCGCGGACATGGTCAAGCCCGGCGCTGCTGTGTTTGACGTGGGAGTGTCTCGGGTTATCGACCCGGATACCGGCAAGTCTCGATTGCACGGTGACGTGGCGGACGGGGTCGACCGGGTGGCCGCCTGGTTGACGCCGAATCCCGGCGGGGTTGGGCCGATGACCCGGGCGTTGCTGCTGGTCAACGTGGTCGAAGCCGCGGAACGCGCGGCCGGGATTTAAATCTTAATCTCCCTAACGGCGGTGACAGGCTGATTTTTTCGGGCTGTCACCGCAGCAGGTTTCTTTTAACGAAACAAAGTTGCGTATTCGCGTGTTCGGCAAGCTCAACAGATGGCCGAATCTCAGATTCCCTTCCAAAAGACCCTTTCCGAACATCAGAGGGCAGATTTGTCAGTAATTTCGCATAGAGTGCGGATTGAGACCATGGTGCCTGCTGAAATCCTTCTCAAGCTCAAAAATGCAAAAGACGACGTTATCGCCGTTTAGGGTCGGATAGCGCCCTGTCGACTCGAGTTATTTACCCGGCTTAGACCGGATATAGGAGGGTTTATTTTTCAATTTTGCTCACAATAAGGGCCACATCCCCTGTGCTCAGTGACATGGCCGAGGTAACATCATTCTTGTTTCGAGGGGCTGTTAAACCTACGCACAAAAGACGTGCTTGGGAGGAATGCGGAATTTTTGGACAATCCAGAAAGCTCCTTCCCCCGAATCTGGATAATTACCTAGTTATGGAAGGGATAATCATGACTGATTTTCACGGTCGTCACTTTTTGAAAGAACTCGATTTTACTCCTGCTGAGTGGTTGGAGTTGCTGGAGTTGGCTGCTGAGCTGAAAGCCGCGAAGAAGGAAGGTCGCGAGG
>NZ_CFKZQR010000024.1:0-29013 GCF_985070215.1 Mobiluncus sp.
GTATAGGCGATAACGGGACGAATCCGCTGCTCCTGGACCAGGGGCCACACGTGTTCCCCTACGGCACGCACCAACCGGGCTTTTCCTAGAAACTTCTACAGAGTGGCCTCATGACGGCTGAACAGGTTTAGCATAGGCCTGCGACGGCACAAAATCAGGAATCAATAGGTTTTTAAGGGTTACGTTGCAGAGCTAAATAACCAGGCTCCGATGATTTTTGTGTATCCTCGCCCCAGTTGACCTACAAACCGTATTGGGAACGCATGGAAATCAGCTTACTGATTTCTGCTTCAGGTAGCTCTCGAGAGCCAAACCCCATCTGGGCACACAGGTATGTCAGTTTTGCCGTATACTCCAACCGTTCCATGTTTTGATACGTAATCAAGAGGGAAGGCCCCCAAGAGAGAGCACCATGCATCTCCATCAAGCATACAGAATAGTCATGAACAAACGGAACGATATTTTCAGCCAATTGCATTGTAGAGGGAGTCGCATAAGGTGCCACTGGTATTACCGGCATCGCTAAGATATTCTCAGGCATCATTTTGTTTACAAGCTGATGCCCTCCAATTGCGAATGCTGTGCCGTATATGGGGTGAGCATGGATGACCGCACGCACCTTTTCGTCTTCCTGGTAAAGACGCAAATGGACTTTAACTTCAGAAGATGTTTTGTAGGGCGGTTGTTCGGAAATTATGGTTCCGTCAATCTTAAGCTTGCAAAGCATCTCAGGAGTTAGTGAACCTTTAGAAATCCCCGTTGGAGTACATAGCACAGCACCATCATCCATGCGTACAGATATATTGCCATCATTGGCAGCCACATAACTACGCTGCCAGACTTTCAGCCCAATATCGCAGATTGCTTGGCGAAGTCCTCTTTCCTCTGTATCCATCTCGAATGTATTCCTTCCAACGTTTTGAACTAATTTATAGAGCCTATTTCGCATTAGGCTTTATCGAAGTACTGAAATAAGCATTTTCAAACCAAGCTCTTGTCGCACCCTTGGGAATTCCAAGCAAATGCAACTGGGCAAAGATATTACCAATGATAGATGCCTCACAATTTGCTGAGCGTATTTCTTGCCCCAGAATGTTCGCAATCTGCTGCATCAAGAAGTCATCTTTTGCACCTCCACCTGTAATCCTTACGGTTCCTTTGCTGTCCGTGATATCCCTAAGTATCCTTACCGAATTTGCGATTGAGACGGCCAGGGATTCATCTATTAAACGCAGCAACTGCCCATTATTACAATCATTCACTCCGTAATCACATTTTAAAATTTCACGAATTTTTTGCGGCATATTGCCCGGTGTGGAAAGCTCCGGGTCTGAGGTGTCAATCACAATTCCAATAGATTGGGCTTCCTGCATGATCCGATCCAGGTAACCATAGGAAATGTCGAGTCCTTCTTTTTCCCACTGGCGACGGCACTCTTGCACCAGCCACAATCCGGTCTGATTCAACTCAGCTCGATTTGCTCCACCAGTGGCCATTTCATTGGTCACTCCAGCGTCGTAAGCTTTGTCAGTGGTAACCGGATAGGCAGTGATTGCCCCTACGACTGCCCACGATCCGCAAGATACAAAGATGTCTCCCACTTCAGGAGCAATAGCATAAGCGGCGCACGCTGTATCGTGAGATCCGCTCAAACAAATCTTCGTTGTGCCTCGCTGCGCTACCAGAGATGGTTCACCACGCAAAGAGGGAAGAATCTGACGCTGAATTCCAGCCGCTGAAATCATCTTGTCGTTCCAGTCCCATCGATTTACATCGACTAAAGCGGAAGTCGATGCAACCCCCAAAGAAGCCCATGGAGCACACTCCACAGGGTCATCCCATCCCGGGATTTCCTTAGTAGCCAGAACTCGAGCAATCATATCTTGAAGGAACATAATCGAAGTACAGCTACTTTTTTTGTTACTTGAAGTTTGGAATAACCGATTTACCGAGTTAATGTTTTGGGGCAAAACGCCCGTGAGTCGATATTGGTCAATCTGAGAGATTTTTTGATCAAGGTACATTTGCCCAATATGTCCGCTTTTATCTCGATACGCACGAGGGTATTCTTCATACAATCCCTCTGAGTTGATTCTTACAAAGTCCACGCCCCAACCATCAACTCCAACTGAATCTGGCGGCCCACCCAAAACATCTGCCGCAGCTCTAGCGCTATCCAGAACGATTTTCACAAAAACAGAAACTGGCCAGGTCAAGGTGCCATCGGGAGCAGAATTAACCTCTATGTTTCTCCGGTAGACTTCACTCAGCTGAAGAATTTGTTTCCGGTTGTCCCAATTCCCCAAATAAGCCCGAATTGACGAGGAGCCCATATCAATCGCTAGCACATTTGGCATAGCACAGTCCCCGCAATCTTCAAGTGTTGCAATACCAAGACTCAGCTCCCTGCAGTCGACTTGGGATAAAGCGGCTTACTCTCCATTGCTGGACAAAAACGCCTCTAATAAGGAATCCCGTCTGGCTCTGAGCCTAGCTCATGTTCCTCCGGATTCACGACCTGGAATCCATTAGCTTTGTATTCTTCATAATCAAATTCCTCGCACTCTTTGAAGCCAATCAAGTGGTACTCCAGAAAGCCTTCCCAGTTTTCGTATCCGTCGCCTATGCTACTCTCCAAGAAAGCTTCGGCCATTGCCCTGCCCAGATTCGGACCAATCCAGAAACTTCCCATGGCCAGAAGATTGCATCCGTTAGCTGCCGCGGCTCGACGAGCCGCAGGAACGGATTCAGCTACTGCAGCATGCACATGCGGAATCTTACTAGCAGCCACATGTATTCCCATACCAGAACCGTCAAACGCTAAAGCTTTTTCAAACTCTCCTTCAGCAATCTTGGCTCCCAAAGCAAAACCCACACGGTGGTACATAAAACTGTCATCTTGGAATGGGGTGATATCAGTTACGTCCCAGCCCTCTCCAATCAGGTATTGCTTCACTTCCTCCTTTAGCTGGAAGCCGGCAGAATCTGCACCTAATACAACCTTTTTTTCCGAAACTGTCTTAATCATTTTGGCTGTGTCTCCTTTTTCTTGAATTTAAAGAAGGACTTCTCTCCACTCCAGATTACGAGCAGTAACACCGCACCGAAAATGAAAAGTCGATAGAAGTTGCTTATCGAAGGGAATGTATTGAGACCGGAGGCGAGCACCTGCAATATGAGAATAGCTAAAATTACACCCCAGATATTCCCTTTACCACCATTGGGATTCACACCGCCAAGCACAACAATTAGCACTGTCAACAAGGTATAGCTCAGGCCGTAATCGGGTTTTGCTGAGTTGTAGTTTGCCAGCATTACAAGACCTGCAATAGAGCCACAGAGTCCGGATATGGTGTAGGTAACTACTAAAAGGCGAGCCAATCGAAGACCACTAAATTTTGCTGCCGTTGGATTGGTTCCCATCATGAACAGCTTAGTGCCAAAGGAATTGCGGTGCATGAGCAAGCCTACAGCCACAGCCACAAGCACAAACAAGACGAGCTGTAAGGGAAGAACTCCACCAAATCGAATGCCAAAAACCTCACCGTATACGGGAGGAAGTCCACTGAGAGCTTTGCCACCGGTAATCATAATTCCCATACCGGTAAACAACTCCAAAGTGCCAAGAGTGGCAAGAATCGCAGGAATCCTTATCCAAGCAACCAGAAGTCCATTAAAAAACCCTGCCAGAAGTCCAACTATCAAAGAAACCAGCACGGCAACGATAACGGTTACCGCAGGACTCTGGCCGCCATCAGTCAAGGCACGCAATGTCAAAGCCGCCAGTATACCGCTCAGATTGGCAATGCCGACAATAGATAAATCAATGCCTCCGGTGACCATAGTGACCATTACACCAAGGGCCATTATGCCGAATTCGGGGAACTGCACCCCCATAGAAACCCAGGTTCCCATGCGTCCGGCGGATTCAGGACGAATAATCAAAAATATGATGACCAGGCCTACAAGGGTAAACAACAATCTGGACACATGAGGATCTAGTGCGTTTAGGCGCATTTTTTGCATAAAAGAAGAACCGAAACGGCTGTTTGTATTCGACATCAAATTCTCCCTTACTCAGCTGTCAATCGTTGGCGTTTGCGACTTCTCATCAACTGAACAGCGGAGATGCCGGTGCCAATGATAATCATCAAGCCCAAAACGAAACGCTTTCCAGTTGTAGGAATACCAGCCATAATCATGTTTGTTTGGATAATGGCAATCATCATGGTGCCCATAACCACTCCGATTAGGGAGCCCTTTCCACCGGTAATAGAAGTTCCTCCCAAAACCACGGCCGCGATTACCATCATCTCGGTGCCGAGAAGGTCTGTCGGGTTCATCTGGTGCGTCACGCTCACCGACATCAGGCCTGCTATAGCAGCAATCATTCCCACAATCACATAGAGCCAGAATTTAATCCATTTCACGCGGAAACCTGCGCGAATGGCTGCCTGTTCGTCGCCACCCATTGCATACAGAGCACGACCAAATAACGTGAATTTCATTAGGAAACCTATGACTACAAGGACTAACAGGAAAAACAGGAAGGTCATAGGCAGGACAGATTGGGTCCCCTGCTGAACGTTTTCAACACGAATAAGCACCGCACGACCGAATTTATCAATGGGTTCTGGAAGACGGCTGATTTGAACGGCGCCAAGAGCCCCCTGCATGATTCCAGAAAAAACATTCATAGTCCCCAAAGTAATGATGAGAGTGGGAACGGTCAGTTGAGAAGTAAACAAACCGTTCAAAGCCCCCAGCAAAGCACCCGCAAGAACCATCGCTAGAAGTGCTATAAGGAAGGGCCCCCTATAGTCGATATCAACAAGAAAGCGCATCACAGAATAAACCGAGAGAGCGGCCAAGGCGGGGAAAGACACATCAATTCCACCAGAAACCAGAACCATGTGAGCGCCGATTGCAAAAAGACCTGGGACTACCATGGCATTCCCCAAGTCAACTAGATTGTTAAGCGTGAAGAACTGTCCACTACGAGCCTGGATAAGTAGGCTGATTCCAAGCAAAACAAGGAAAAGATAAAACTCGTTTGCATGCAGCACTTTGGTGAGGAAAAATCTGAAATCATGGCGTTTCTCACCTAAGGAATCTGCAGGCTTAGTGTCTGCCACGACAACAGCGCTTTCATCCATTTTCATCTTTCCTCCTTTGAAGCTTTACCTGTGACGAGATTAGACGCTTCCTCTTCAGTTGTGGATGCGGGATCTACCTCACCGGTTATCTTTCCATCGCGTAAAAGCAAAATTCGCCTAGATATCTGCATCAACTCGGGAATATCGTCTGAGATTACGATAACCCCCATGCCCTGATTCGCAAGATCAAGAAGAATTGAGTGAATTTCATGTTTCGAGCCAATGTCTACGCCGACCGTCGGTCCGTTAAGTATAAGAATATCTGGTTTGGTGCGAAGCCATTTTGCCAGCACAACACGTTGCTGGTTACCACCCGAAAGCGTATTAACAGCAAAATCGGGATTGCTAGTCGCTATACTCAGCTTAGAAACTGAGTCGTTCACTGCGTCCTTGCGTTTTTTTGAATTTATCCATCCCGAACGGGTTAAATCATCGATTGTGGAAATCACCACGTTGTCCGAAATAGAACGTTCCAGCATCAACCCTTCGGTAAGTCGGTCCTCAGGGACATATGCAATCTTGTGCTGCATCGCCTCGGTAATTGAACCAATTCGTGCTGGCTTTCCAAGGATTTTAATCTTTCCTGATGTTGCAGGAAACACTCCAAATAGCGAAAGTGCCAGTTCTGTTCGTCCTGAACCAAGAATGCCTGTGATACCCAGCACCTCTCCCCTACGAAGTGAAAGGTTAATATCGCTGAAGGCGCCTTCGAGTCCCAATCCTTCCACACGGAGCAGCTCTTCGCCTAACTCCTCAGGCTGTTCAAATCGAGCCTCATCCACAAAGTGACCAGTCATATAGTTTGCGAACTTTTGTCTGTCAAGATCGGAAGGATCAGCTGTAACGACTACCTTTCCGTTACGAAGGATTGTGAAACGTTCACTGATTTCGAATACTTCGTCAAGCTTGTGGCTGACGAAAAGAATTGCAATGCCGCGCTCCTGCAGACTACGAATTACTCGAAATAGAGCCTCCACCTCACGATTGGTCAGTGCGGTTGTGGGCTCGTCCATAATGAGCACTTTCGCATCCTGCAGGAGCGCACGGCTGATTGCAACTAGCTGCTTGTCAGCAACTGGAAGATCTCCAAGTCGAGCGTCCAAGTCGACTTGGAAGTCAATCTTAGACACTGCCTCTTGAGCGATTTTTTGGAATCTCTTCCAACTCACTATCTTGCGTTTTTTTGCAACTTCACTAGTGAGCGCAAGATTTTCCATAACCGTAAGGTTCGGGAATACCGAAAAGTCCTGATAGATAACCTGCACCCCAGCATTGATAGCTTCAGAGGGACTCAGGGAACGGAATGTCTGATTTCCGACAACAATCTCACCGCTTTCCGGTTTGTGAACACCAGAAATAACTTTGATTAATGTTGACTTGCCAGACCCATTTTCTCCAGCCAAACAGTGAATTTCGCCAGCATGAATCTCGAGATTGACGTCGTCAAGGGCCTTAACCCCCGAAAACTCTTTAGTGACTCCATGTACTGCCAGGACAATGTCGTTCATTACCGCACCTTACCTGTTTAGAAGGTGAAATCATCCACGTTGTCAGCAGTGATAACAATCCAGCCCTTACCTTCAAGGACCTTGTCGCTTCCTTTGCTGAACGTCATAGATTCGTAACCAGCTACACCCAAGTCAATCCCATCAGTGATTTTTTCACCATCCAGAATCTTCTTAGCAAGCGAGGCCATAGCGTAACCTGCATCAGCAGGATCCCATAGAGTCAAAGCGTGCACAGTACCGTTCTTCAAGATTTCCTTGTTAGCCTGCGGCATGCCAGTCCCGGCAGTGAACACCTTACCTTTCAATCCCATTTCTTCAATGGCACGAGCAACACCAGGAGCATCAAAGGAAGACGTTCCCATGATGCCACGAATTTCTGGATGAGCCTTCAGTACCTCTTTCGCGGCCTGGTAGGCGCCTTCAGCGGTGTCACCTGATTCAATGCGCGGCTGAGCTTCCAGCAGCTTCATGTTAGGGTACTTTTCCTTCTGGTGCTTAATGCCGCCGTCTGCCCATTCATTATGGGATGCATTAGTGATATGGCCTACCATAGTCGTATAGACGCCTTCTTCACCCATGCCTTCGGCAAGGTTATCCATGATGAAGCCACCGTAAGCCTCGTTACTGAATGCCTCAATGTCGTATTGAGTGTTTTGCTGGGATGCGCCTTCGTGGGTAACAACCACGATACCAGCGTCCATAGCCTCCTTCAGTACAGGCTCAATAGCACCAGGATCGACCGGAACAACACAGATTGCACTAACACCTTGAGCAATCAAATCGCGGATGACCTGTGCTTGCTGGGTCGCATCAGTAGCGGCGGGGCCACGCTGGAAGACATCAAGACCTGTATCTTCCGCAAACTTCTTTACGCCTACCTCCATACGCACGAACCAAGGGTTGGTGGCATCTTTAGGCACGACTGCAATTCGGATATCTCCGGCATCGCCCCCCCTTTGCACCATCTGCGCTATTGCTAGCAGATGAACAACCTGCCAACGTGACTGAGCAGCAAGCTAAACCAAGCACTAACGGCACAGCTGAAATCTTTTTCAAAAAGCCAAATCGCTTCATAATCGTTCCCTCCATTGGGTAATTGTTGGGAGCCTAAGGCTCGTTACATCGTTATTGAAACGCTTCAACTACGATGATAGAATGCTACCACACTTGGTGAGATATTTTTCAACTGAAAGATAAGAAACTATGACATTCTCCACAGGAAACCCAAAACCTGACGTAGAGCGCAAAATCACTATTGAGGATGTCGCCCAACACGCTGGCGTCTCAGTTGGAACAGTCTCGAACACATTGAATCATCCAGATCGAGTAATTGCCCCAACTCGCGATTCCGTATGGGCTTCAATCAGTGAACTGGGTTATATTCCCAGTCAGGCGGCACGCCTACTCTCAGGTGCCCCAAGTCGGACTCTTGGCTTGGTAGTTCCCGACATTGAAAGTCCATTCTTCATGTCTCTAGCAAATGCAGTGGAACAATCTGCCAGCGACGCCGGATATTCCTTGCTACTGTGCAGCTCACGACAGGATGCCTCTCGGGAACCTGCAATCCTGGACGTATTATCCAGTCACCAAGTTCGTGGCGTGCTTGTCAGCCCTGCAAGTGACACCTCGCCCACAGCAGGAAGTACTTTAGTTCCAATAGTCTATCTGGATCACAAGGGTCCCGATGGGACCTGTTCCATATCCGTGGATCATGTTCTTGGAGGACGTCTTGCTGCAGAACACCTACTAAGCTTAGGGCACAAGAATCTGGCTTTTGTCGGCGGCACCCCATGGTTATGGCAATTTAATCAACGTGTTAAAGGAATCCGCGAAGCAATCCTGGAAGCGAATCTGGATTCAAACAAAAACCTGCTTTTAGTGAAATCACCGGGGATAGGAGTAGATTCCGGCATGGAATCCGCTAGAAAACTAATTGAGCAAGGTCTTCCCACCGGAATTCTATGCGCAAACGACATGCTTGCCTTTGGTATTTTCAAGGGATTAACAGCGCAAAACATCATAATCCCAGACGATGTTTCCCTGGTTGGATATGACGACATCAGGTTCTCCGATAGCTGGATTAAGCCTCTTACAACCGTGGCGCAGCCAACGAGACTAATGGGTAAACTTGCCGGTAAACTCCTGATTGAACATGCTTCAGAAGGTGTAAATCATGAGCACCGCTTCGTTGCCCTGGAACCCACTTTGATTGTCCGTGAGTCAACCAGAAAGGCTAAGCTAGAATAGCTTCAACCGACACGGCTCAATTTTTTTTCCAACATTAGCGACATTTTAAAGCGCTGCAAGAACTGATGGAAGCCTTCGATATCCCTTTGTGTGGGGGCCTGAGTGTCCGTGTTGTCTGAATCAAAAAGTGAGTCCACGAAATCTGGCAGACTTCTAGTATTGTTGTGCAGGTAGAGCGCTAAAACCGCGATTCCCCAGGCGCCACCTTCACCGGCGTTCTGTCGTACAGATATTGGAGCTTGTAGTGCTGCTCCAAGCATTTTTTGTGCAACCAAAGGTGTTTTGAAAATGCCACCATGACCAACGAAGTAATCGATTACGATTTTCTCTTCGCTACGCAGCAAATCAAGCCCCATGCTGAGAGTAGCAAACATGGCATAAAAATGTGCTCTAATCAGGTTCCCTAAGGTTAACTCACTTGACGCTGAACGAAAGTACAAAGGTGTTCCTACACTCACACCAGTTATATGTTCACCCGAAAGATAGTTGTTGACTGTTATCCCACCAGCATCTGGAGCAGAGTCTGCAACTGAGGCGTACAGTAGCGGGTAAATCTCGCTCTCATCGATAGGGGACCTTAACAAGCTCGCAGCCTCACGAATCAAGGCAATCCATGCATCCAATTCTCCAGTTCCATTGTTTGTGTGCACCATTGCCACCGGAGAACCGTCAGGAGTGGTTACTACGTCCACTTCTCTGTACACCTTCGATAAGGCCTTTTCCAGAACAATCATTGCGAAAATCGAAGTTCCGGCTGATACATTACCTGTTCGTGGTCGGATTGAGTTCGTAGCCACCATTCCTGTGCCGGCATCTCCTTCCGGAGGACACATAGGGACACCGGCAGAAAGCACCCCGGATGGATCAAGCAGACACGCACCTGATTCGCTCAGCGTCCCCGCTTCATTACCAGCGACCAAAACAGAAGGCAAGATGTCCCTAAGCTTCCATGAAAAACCCTTACCAGCGACCAGCGCATCAAACTTCTTTACCGCAGACTCGTCATAATTGTTTGTCTCCGTGTCTATTGGGAACATGCCTACAGCATCCCCCACACCAAGCACTTTTTGTCCAGATAAAAGCCAGTGAACGTAACCAGAAAGTGTAGTCATATAGCTTATATTCTTGACATGCCTTTCCTCATCCATTATTGCCTGATAGAGATGCGCAATCGACCAACGCTGTGGTATGTTTTCATGGAAAAGTTCCGTCAGGGTGTCTGCTGCCGTCGCCGTAATTGTGTTTCTCCAGGTACGGAACGGAACAAGCAAGTTATTCTCAGAATCAAAAACCAAGTATCCATGCATCATGGCCGAAATCCCCAAGCTGGCCAAATTCTTCAGGGGAACCCCAAGTGACTCTTGCACTTGTCTAGCAAGATCCATGTAAGCAAACTGCAGGCCTTGCCTCACATCATTCAGAGAGTATGTCCAAATTCCATTATCAAAATGCGATTCCCAGCTATGCATTCCCATAGCAATTACACGTGCGCATGAATCTACCAGTACCGCTTTAATTCGAGTTGAGCCCAGTTCAATCCCTAAAGTAGCTTCCCCTGATTCCACAACTTTCCGCATGGCTTCATCGGATTTCAAATCTTGGTACATTTCCACTCCGTTAACCAACATTGACAAGGGTACAAGTACATCTTTGAGCATTCCCAAACAAGGTTATTCTGAGAGCACAATTTTACCAAACGGGCGGTGGGTATTGGAGGCCAAGAAACCATGGGCACGTTTTGCCTTGGAAAATGCCAGCGTATAGGCGATAACGGGACGAATCCGCTGCTCCTGGACCAGGGGCCACACGTGTTCCCCGACGGAGCTCACCAACCGGACTTTGGCCTCGACATCGAGACCGCGAATGGTGGAACCTTGAATCCGCGCCGATTTGGTTAAGACCTGGCCCAAATCCAGCTGGGCATGACGCCCCTTTTGCAAGCCGATAATGTTGAGGATTCCATGTTTGGCGAGTAGTTCCAGGTTGGTTTCTAATCCCCCGGCTCCGGATACGTCCAGAATCAGGTCAAAGCCGCGGCCGTCGGTGAGTTTCTGTTTCATCTCCAGCACTTCGTCGGGGTCGTGATAGTCCGCGGCCGCGTCCGCCCCCAACAGCGTCAATTTGTGGCATCTGTCGGGTTCCCCGGCGGTGGTTCCCACCGTGGCTCCCAAGGCCTTGGCCAGCTGCACCGCCACGGTGCCAACTGCCCCCGAACCACCTTGAATCAACACGAAACGCCCTGCCCAGGAATCACTCGGGAATCCCAAGTCCACCAGGTTGTGCCAGGCCGTTACCGCCGCTTCCAGGAGGGCAGCCCCCGCGATGCAACCATTGAGACGCCCGGAGACGGGCAACGGCAAGGCCAAATCCGCATTGGCGACACAAAACTGCGCTTGTGCACCGCCCTCGACCAGAGCCACCGCTGGCTGACCTACCCAAGCCGGGTCAACACCGGGTCCCACCTCCACGACGGTGCCGGCAGCCTCCAGCCCGAGCGTATTCGGTGCCCCAGCAGGCGGCGGATAATGGCCTGCCACCTGCAGCAAGTCCGCCCGGTTCACCCCCGCGGCCGCTACTTCAATGAGAATCTGGCTGGCACCGACCTGGGGACGGTCGGCCTCGACCAGGACCGGCACGCCGTCAACGCCCTGTACGCTCCACATGAAAACCCCCTTGCTTTAAGTCTTTTCCAAGTCTAAAGCAAGGGGGTCGATGAAGTTATCCGCTGAATAAATGCGAAAGTTTCCCGGGTTCAGAGGTTGTAGCCGATATAGGCAGCCGTAGCGTGGGGACTAGTGGTGGGCAAGCTCACATCGGAAGGCCAATACAGACTGTGACCTGCAAATGTCACCGTGGTCTCGCCTCCATCGTGGAGACGCCACGGATTCAAATCAGCTCCCGAAGTGCTGTCCAGGATGCCAACAATTTTGGCCTCACGAGAGTCAGTGGGCGCGCCTGCCCCTAAGTCAGAGGCGTGCGGAATATCAAAGACCGCCGGTTTGTCCAGGATCATGACCACATATTCCGTACCTGAAAACATTGCCTCCAATTCCGGCACATCTTTGCCCTGTTCCAGCCGGATTAACTCCTTGGCGGAAAGAACCCGAATAACACCGGTCAAGACACTGGCTTCAGTATTGTTCACCACCTGGGGATCCCCCGGGCCGTCCGCACCTAAACCAACGCCAGCTGCCATAGCTACAGTACTTTCCGGCAGCACTCCTTCTCCTCCGATAAACACGATCTTGTTAGCGCCCAGAGACACGATTTGCTGGAAAGTACCTCCACCATCGGGGGGTGTCAGCAGAATAAAACCGTCCTTGGATGCCCCCGCCACCATCGCGTCTTTCAGGGCGGTTCCCGACGCCACGTAGGCGACCTTTCGAGCCGGATCGGAGGCGGCAAACTTGGCGATTTCAAAGGCGGTCACATAACGGTTCGCTCCCGCAAAACGTTGGGTCTCCGCACCGCTCGCAACCGTTTGGAGTACCGCGTCGGGAACCGCGCCCGGTCCGCCCAAAGCCACCAGTTGTGCGCCAGCCGGCTGGCTCGCCGGCATCCGCATCGCCACGAACTGCTGCGCGGCGCTGATGCTGGCTTCGTTCGTGTAGGTGATGATGGGACCGTCACGCAGCACCGAACCGGCCACCGCATCAGGAGAACCGGAACCGGCGTTTTTGGTCAGATACATGCGGTTGGTGGGGCCGTTTACCTGTATCCAGCGTTCGGCAATAGCCCGGGCGGTCGCGTTGCGGTCAGAACCAGCCAGGCGTTCTACGTTTTCTGCGCCGCAGGTTTGCCGGGCTTGCTGGGCAATGCTGTCAGGAACCGCGCCGGTTCCGCCCAAAATCACGATATGGCCGGGTTTGACCCCGCCGAGGTTCAGCTGTTTGCCGTCGGTGAGCACCACCGGTCCATCCCCGATAGTCGCCGCTGGCAGAGCATCCACCGGGTTACGATTTGCCGCCACATAGACCACCGGCCAGTTTGTCCCCCAGGTGTGCTTGGCTACCGCCAGGGAGGTTTCCACCCCGCTGGGTCCCGCCAAACGTTCATAGTTCAACCCTTCTGCCTGGGACTCGCTGACGGCAACCAGGGCCATCATCGCTAAAGTCAAGGCTCCTACGGTGCCGGAAATGGTTCCGCGCTTTACCCATGCCTGCATGTCTGTACCTTTCCGTTGAAACAGTCGTGACCCACTCAGCCTATTGAGGCACTTTTGGTAACTGAACACCCAAAAGGGTTAAAGCCCCGCCCCCTTCCTCGGTTGGCGCGCAGCGCCGAAGTCGGAGCGGATAGCGTCATGCTAAGGTTGAGGAGTGCAAATACTTCGTGACAAACCGTCAAGTTTCGGCCCGAGTATCGTGACCATAGGTACTTTTGACGGCGTTCACACCGGACATAAACGAATCATCGAGAAAGTCGTGGCGCTGGCTCACGAGCGCGAGGCGACCTCTGTTGTGTTGACGTTCGACCCGCTACCTCGCCAGGTTCACCATCCCGACCCCAAGAATAAGTTGATTTGTTCCCTGCCGGACAGGCTGACCCGCATTGAACAGCTGGGGGTAGAGACGACCTGGGTCCAACAGTATGACCTCGATTTTGCCGCCCAGTCCCCCACCGAGTTCGTCCGCGACTACCTGGTCGACTCCCTGCACCCCCTGGAGGTCGTCATCGGGGAAGATATGCATTTCGGATCCAATAACAGCGGAGACGCTCAGACTCTGCGGGAATTGGGCACAGAATACGGGTTTGCAGTCGAGACAATCCCCAACATTGTCGACCCGATTTTTGGACGCCGCTGGTCCTCGTCTTGGGTGCGCGAACTGCTGGCCCAAGGTCGGGTTGACCAGGCCGCTTATGTGTTGGGGCGAGCTCATTCGGTGCGCGGCACGGTCATTCACGGCAAGCGGCGCGGGCGCAAACTGGGATTTCCCACCGCTAACCTGGACGCACAGTTCGTGGAGGCGATTCCCGCCGATGGTGTTTACGCCGGTTGGCTGCGGATGCCTTACCCGCCGCACTCTCAGAGTCCGACTTCCCTAGAGGTGGTGCCCGCCGCCATTTCGGTGGGAACTTCCCCGCATTTTGGCGACGTGGGGCGTACCGTGGAAGCCCACGTTTTAGGGCGCGCGGATTTGGATTTGTACGGGGAAGAAGTCGTGGTCGAGTTCGTGCATCGGATTCGCGACAACCTGGCTTTTGATTCTTTGGACGCACTGCTGGAACGCATGGATCGCGACCTGCTGGAGACGGCTGTGGTCTTGGGGGTTCCCAAAGCTCAACGCATCAATCCCGGAGCAGTCACAGCCTGAGTGTGGCGGAATCATCAGGTTGATTTGGTATAAAAGTTTCATGGAGCACAGAGACGTCACCCGCAGAATCAGCCAGATTGTCGCCGCATCCCTGCTGGTGATAGGCGGAACCTGGGGGCTGTCGGGTTGTGAGGGCACCTCCGGAAAATCCGCTGCCACGGAAATTCCCACCAAACCATCCCTTTTGAACGTCAAACCGAAACCGACCGCAACGCAGCCCTCGGAAATCACCTTTACCGTTGCGGCCACGGGCGATGCTCTGACCCACGATGCCCTCATGCCCGATGTGTCGCGCGATGCCGCAGGAAACACGCACTTTACGAATCTGATGGCTGGCATCAAACCGTTTCTCGAGGGAGCTGACCTGGCGATTTGCCATCAAGAGATTGCTTTTGCCCAGGACGGCGCCCCTTACCAGGGGTTTCCCAATTTTGCTATGCCTACGGGTTGGGCCCAGGATATGAAAGATTTGGGCTACGACGGCTGTTCCACCGCTTCCAACCACACCACTGACCAGGGCATCGAAGGCGTCTATCAGACGCTCAATGTGCTGGAAAAAGCCGGTATGGGAGCCACCGGTTCTCGGCGCAGCGCGGAGGAAAAGCCTTATCAGATGTACAGCCTGACCAAAGACGGACGTACCATCAAGATTGCCCACCTGTCCCTGGCTTGGGGAAAACTGGGCGGAATGCCCTACATCAATGAAAAACCGTGGCTGGTCAACGTGGACAACATGAGTGAAATCCTCACCTGGGCGGCCCAGGCTCGCCAGGAGGGCGCCAATGTGGTCATTTTGTCCGGCCATAACGGGCTGGAATATGAGCTACAACCTTCCGGCTGGGCGCGCCAATGGGCGCAAGCGGCAGCCGATAGCGGGCTGATTGACCTCTATATCGGTCATCATCCGCACGTCCCCCAGGGCATTGAGAAGCTGCCCGGCGGCGTGGACGGCAAAGGTATGTGGACGTATTGGAGCGTGGGGAATGTCATCTCGGATATGCGTCCCCTGACCACGATGCACACGGATTCGGAACAAATCGCCTGGGCCACGATTAGGGTTCCGGCTCAGGGCAATGCCGAAGTTATCTCCGCCCAGTGGGTGGCCATCGGGCTGGAACCAGATTCGCACCTGGTGGTACCGCTAGCTGCGGCAGCGCAGGGGCAAATTCCGCCTGGCAGCGCCATGAGTGCGAGCAAGGCCGCACAGTACCGGGGGTTTTTGCAATCCCTGGTGGGTCCCGAAACTCCTGAACTCACCGAGCCGCCCGCAGGGCCCTCCCCCGCCAAAGTTGAAGCACTACCTAAGCAATAGGTGTCCCGACTGCTTCTGCATAGCTTTTCGGCTTTGGCACGAGGCCGGTGCGGAAAAGTTACTGGGATTCTTGCAGTTTCGGGTCGCGCTTCAGGTATGCCCTGGTTTCACGGGCAATCAGACCGGAAGCCAGGATGAGCCCAATCAAGTTAGGCAGAGCCATCAAGCCGTTCGTGACATCAGCCAGCGTCCACGCGACTTTCAGTTCCGTGATACAGCCCACGAAAACAACTATGGCGAACAGCAAGCGGTAGACGGTGACGGCTTTTAGGCCGAACAAACGTTGCACACAGCGTTCCCCGTAGTAGGCCCAGCCCAGCACGGTAGAAAACGCAAAGAACACCAGGGAAACTGCCACCACAAAGTGACCCTGACCGCCGGGGAAACCAATGTTGAAAGCCTCGGCGGTGAGAGGCGAACCATCCAGCGTTTGACCGTCGGCATCGGTCACTTTCCACGCTCCCGTAACGACGATAACCAGAGCCGTCATCGAAACCACGATAATGGTGTCAATGAAGGTTTGGGTCATGGAGACGAGTCCTTGCCGGACCGGTTCGCGAGTACGCGCGGCAGCCGCCGCAATCGCCGCGGACCCCATCCCAGACTCGTTAGAGAAAATCCCGCGTGCCACTCCGTACTGGAGCACCATCATGAACGTGGAGCCCACGAATCCACCAGTCGCGGCAGTCCCGGTAAAGGCATCGTGGAAAATCAGGGCCAGAGCGGCGGGAATTTTGGTAACGTACAGACCCAGCACAATTAGCGAGGCTCCCACGTAGAGAATAATCATGATGGGGACAAAAGCCGAGGTCACCCGGCCGATGGATTTCACGCCTCCCAGCAGCACGATGCCGGTCAAAGCCGCCATGAACAGGCCGGTCATCCACGGGTTCACCCCGAAAGAGGCCTCTAACTGAGTCGCAACCGAGTTCGCTTGGGTCAGGTTGCCGATACCGAACGAGGCAATAATCGCAAAGATCGCAAAGGCAATGGCCAGTGTCCGCCCCAGCCACTTCACTTTCGTGACGTGCTCCAGGTAATACTGCGGGCCGCCACTCATCTCGCCTTTGGCGTCTTTGGTGCGGAAACGCACCGCCAGGAAAGCCTCGGAATACTTAGAAGCCATACCAACTAAACCGGTAACCCACATCCAGAACACTGCTCCGGGTCCGCCAATGTGGATAGCGGTGGCGACACCGGCAATGTTTCCGACCCCGACGGTAGCGGCCAGGGCGGTGGTCAGCGCTTGGTAGTGAGAAATATCGCCCTCGATAGTGTCATCGAGCGGTTGTTTCCCCTCAACGCTTTCCCCGGCGCCCTCATCACGTTTCAGCAGGGCCAGGTGCAGCGCGGGACCGAGTTTACGAAACTGGATTCCCGTCAGGCGAATGGTCAGCCACAGCCCGGTTCCTAGCAGCAGGGGGATTAGGAAAAACGGCCCCCAGACGAAAGCATCAACCGCGTTGAGAACCTCAAAAAACTTGTCCATAGTGTATTGCCTCAGTATTTTCGGATACAAACTTGTGGCAAGTTTAGCGAGTGAGCCCGGTTATCCATAATTCGGCACTATTGTCCACTATTTGAGACGGGCGATAAGGTCTGTGAGCGCGGCGTTTCCGGTCGATTAACGCGCCGTTAGCAGGGCGCCAATTTGGTTCGCCACACCTCGTGACACCGCCCCGGTCCCACCAGCGATGGTGTAAGCGGCTTGCGGATGGGATTGCACGAAACTCTGCAGATTCGCGTCCAGAGAGGCCGGGCGACTGAGCACAATGGCCTGGTTATTGGCGTGTGCGTAGCCCGAGCCAGCCAAACCGTCAGCAAACACGGTGCCGGAAGCCACCAGGTATCCCGGGGCATTGGGGAAGAAGTTTTGGGCCAACTGGGTAGAAGTCTGGAAACGATCTTGGCCCACGATGGTCTTTACCTCGCTCACGGCGCTGGTCCAGGCCATGTCCGCATTGGCGGCGTTGGTGGTAACGGCTGTAGCCGCCCTGCCACCTATCCCCCACACGCGCAACTTGCCCCCTTGCTTTGCCACCGTGCTCGCCAGGGTGGAAATCGCCTGGAGAGTGGTGGGAGGGATGCTGTTCGAGCGGGTAAAGAGGATGACACCGTGGGCATTGGCCACGGCGGGACCGGCAGCAATAGCATCGGGAATGTTAGGGTCACTGGTGGCATCGACCAGGAACACGTCAAGGAGTTTCGTGTTGGCACTGACCGAAGCGTTTTCCTGGGCCGCGAGGGCCGCGACCCGACCCGCCGTGTCGAAACGATCTTGACCCACCAGGTCGGTGATGGAGATTCCGGCTTGCTGCAGTTCAGCGCGTTGGGCAGGCGAGAGTTTCACTCCCCCGCCGACCACGTAGAGGGTCTTGCGCGGGGAAGCCTTAATGGCAGAAATCACTGCCGGTTCCACCGGATTGGACACCGTGAGCAAAACCGTGGCTCCTCGCGCCCCCACCAAAGCCGCGGAGCTCAAAGCGTCAGGGGCGAGCCGCCCGGTGGTCAGCACAATCGCGTCCCCATTAGTCCCGCTCGCTGAGTGCAACGCTAGAGCTGTCGAGACCCGATCGGCTCCGGCAATCCGACTCAGTCGAGATTCATAGGGATATTCCGTCGTATTCCCCGAAGCTGCTCCCAAGGTCACCCCGGCGATTTCTTTCAGCCACGAAGCTAGGGGAATCACGGAACCAAAGTAAGCGCCCTGATCATTGCCCCCAATCAAAGTCCCTATAACCTGATTGGATACCAGCAGAGGTCCACCGGAATCACCGTGCTCGGTCATCACTCCCGGCCACGAGGTCTTGTAACTGAGCTGACCGGGAGCGACAGTCCCGCCGCAGTTAGCCGTAAACTCACCCTGCGTTGGCCCTTGCACCACCGTGTAGCAGGTCGCCGCGATTCTCTGCGGAGTGGACAACAGCGTATTCGATGCCCCGCCCCAGCCGTATTCCAAAGCCACGGTTCCCGCCGGGGCTTGACCGGCTGCCAAAACTGCCGGGGTAATCCCGGACATCGGAGTTTGCAGGTGCAGCAGAGAAGCGTCATATTGCGGATGAACTTTGTAATCATCCACCTGAGCGGATAGCTCCCTGGTCAAGCCGAACTTAACAGAAACGTAGCGGGGCTTGTTCGCCATGCAGTGACCCGCGGTCAGCACCCAGGAAGGATGGACTAATATCCCGGTACAGATTGAGCCGGTCCCGTTCCAGTTGGTGATGGCGATATAGCCAATCCAGCTCACGTCCTGAGCACCTACGGGAGCGCCCCCGCCAATCATCAACTCACCTATCTCCCGGTCGGTGTGGGGGGTGAAATCCTCGGGCAATGTTTCAGTGAGGGCGGAAAGTCTCTGCGGAAGGGCCGGGACCACATTCCGCGTGGCCTCAGCGTGAGGAACACTGGCTGCTGCTGTCGTTGAGACAGTTGGGGTCTGGCCGGGGAACTCGGGAGTGTTCAGACTAATGCCGCCGGGTCCGGAAAGCAGGCCCAACACGCCCAGCATGCCCAGCACTGCAAGGGGCCACCAAGATTTCAGATACGTTTTTCGAGTCATGATTCTCCTGTGTTCCTAAACCCGACCTACATTAAGTGTATGTCCCAGACGTTCCAGATTTTGCAGGTCTTAACACCCAAATCGGTTTCAGCCGCTCGTTTTCCAGCTGGGCCAGCGCGATGACACGTTTTTCACCCGCGTCTGAGTCGGTCGTCGCTTCGGTGACAGCCAGTAGCGAACCTGCGGACGCAGTTGGGTTCGAATTTGCCGCCTGCAGAAGGGCGGTGGCCTCGCGGGTCGAACCGGCCAGTTGTAGGGCTTGTCCGAAAGACAGCGCCCGCACCTGGGTTTCGTCACCGGGCAATTCGGGAAAGATTCCCAAAATCGCCGCGTCAAGCCCTAACGGACGCAGCATCCCGAGACTCTCGACTTCGGCCCCCAGCTCGGACAGGCTTCGCGCCTGGTCCAGCCCGTATGACCCGACCGAGACGCGTCGTAACGCCGTCAGATGCGCCCCCACCCCCAGGTCTGCTCCGAGGTCTCGAGCCAGGGCGCGCACGTAGGTTCCCGCCGAACACTCCACCAAAAGTTCCGCATCGGTAACGCTCACCGGAGGGTTCGAGTCGTCTCCCGCTACCGTTTCGATGACGGGAGCGCCTCTCAGCTCGAGCCGGTGAATGGTCACCGGACGAGGCTGGATTTCCACGTTTTTCCCGGCACGTGCCAGGTCGTAGGCACGTTTGCCGCCAATCTTAATGGCGGAAAACTTGGCTGGGATTTGGTTGACCGGACCGCGCCACGGCACCAGAGCCGCCGCTATGTCCTCCGGGGTCAACACAGCGCCTAAACAGGCCGTGACCTGGCCCAGGGCATCGTCGGTATCCGTAGAGATACCAAACCGCACCCGGGCGGTATAGACCTTGTCATGAGCCGTCAAGTATTGCAAGAGGCGCGTGGCTTTGCCGATAGCGCAAATGAGGATTCCCGTGGCCAGCGGATCTAGAGTACCGGCATAACCGACTTTCTTTTGTCCTGCCAACCGACGAATCCGTGAGGCCACCGCGTTGGAACTCAACCCCCGCGGCTTATCCACAATGACCAGTCCGGGCGGACAGGTTTCACCCCGAGGCAAATCCTCGGGACAGTCGGGCAAGAAGTCCGGCGCGTCAAACATTGCAACCCGCCCGGGGAACCTTGTGAACCAACCACCCCGCGCCGTCGATAACCCCCGGAACGCCCCCGATGAGGGTCCACTCGCAATCAGGCATCAGACCGGCGGCGTTAGGATTCCTGGTCATCTTCGGGCTCACGGGGAGTTTTGTAGGGATTGGCTTCCCCGGCATACTGGGTGCCTTTGCGGGCGGCCAGCTCGGCATCGGCCGCGCGGGCCTCTGCCAGCGCCGATTCCAAAGCCGCAGCTTGCTGGGGCACCGGATCGGCCACGAATTCCAAGGTCGGAGTCAGGCGTGTGCCCAAATTTTTGCCCACGTGGGAGCGAATCAGTCCTTTGGCGGACTCCAAAGCCGCGCCGGAAGCGGTTCGCTCCGTGTCGCTACCATAGGCCGTGTAATAAACTTTGGCATGCTGCAAATCCCCCGTGACCTCGACCGAAGTAATGGTGACGAAACCTAATCTGGGGTCTTTAATCTTGCCAGCCAACATGCTGGCCACCGTGGTCAAAATGTTCGCGGCGACTTTTTCCCGCCGGGTGTCATCCATGGTTTCTCCCATCTTCATGTGTTGTCCCGGCGCCCCGGCCACGCCTGGCGGTAAACCGCCGCAGGCCGGCCAGGGACCCCGGGTTGGTTAGGGATATTAATCGCGCGGAATCTCGCGCATTTCCCAAGTTTCGATGCGGTCGCCCACCTGGATGTCCTTGAACTCCAGACCGATACCGCATTCGAAACCTTCGCGGACCTCGGTGACATCGTCCTTTTCGCGGCGCAAGGAATGAATCTCCAGCTCTCCGTTGACGACCACACCATCGCGAACCAAGCGAGCCTTAGAGCCGCGCTTGATAGTGCCCGACTTAATCAAGCAGCCCGCGATGTTGCCGAACTTGGAGGACTTAAAGACCTGGCGAATCTCGGCGGAACCGAGTTCGTGTTCCTCATAAATCGGCTTTAGCATACCCTTCAAGGAGTTCTCAACGTCCTCAATGACCTGGTAGATGACGGAATAGAACTTCATCTCCACGCCTTCACTGTCGGCCAGTTCCGCCACGCGTTCGGCAGGACGGACGTTGAAGCCGATAATGATGGCGTTGTCCACGGTCGCCAAGTTGACATCGTTTTGGGTAATCGCGCCGACACCGCGGTGGATGATACGCAGACCAACTTCCTCGCCTACGTCAATCTTCAGCAGGGAGTCCTCCAGAGCTTCGACCGAGCCGGACACGTCGCCCTTGATAATCAGGTTCATCATGTCGACCTTGCCGGCCTTCAGGGCTTCATCGAAGGATTCCAGGGTGACGCGCTTGCGGCGCTTGGCCAGCAACGCCGCGCGTTCCGCAGCCGCACGTTTGTCTGCAATCTGGCGGGCCGTCCGGTCGTCTTCGGCGACTAGGAAGTTATCGCCGGCTCGCGGCACCGAGGTCAGACCCAGCACCTGCACCGGAGTGGAGGGGGTGGCCTCCTCCACGTTCTGGCCGCGCTCGTTGAACATGGCGCGCACCCTGCCGTAGGCAGTTCCCGCCACGATAGCATCGCCGACACGCAGAGTACCGCGCTGCACCAGCACGGTAGCGACCGTGCCGCGTCCCTTGTCCAGGTTCGCTTCAATGGCAACGCCGCGGGCGGGAGCGTGTGGATTGGCCTGCAAATCCAGCACCGCGTCAGCTGTCAGCAACACTGCATCCAACAAATCCTCAATACCCATCCGCTGTTTAGCCGAAATCGGCACAAACATGGTGTCGCCGCCGTATTCTTCGGGCAACACGCCGTATTCGGACATCTGGGCTTTGACCTTGTCCGGATTCGCGGTAGGTTTATCAATCTTGTTGACTGCCACCACAATCGGCACGTTTGCGGCCTTGGCATGGTTGATGGCCTCCACGGTCTGGGGCATCACCCCATCATCAGCGGCGACCACGATAATCGCAATGTCGGTGACCTGGGCGCCACGGGCACGCATAGCGGTGAAGGCTTCGTGACCCGGCGTATCGATGAAGGTCAGTTTGCGGCCTTTATCAGCCTTTTTCAGCGTGACCATATAGGCACCGATGTGCTGGGTAATTCCGCCATACTCGGTATCAATGACGTCAGTATTGCGGATAGCATCCAGCAACTTGGTTTTACCATGATCGACGTGGCCCATCACCGTCACGACCGGAGGTCGGGGTTCCATAGCCTCGATGTCATCGAGTTCTTCGGCTTCCAAATCAATATCGAAGGATTCCAGCAGCTCGCGGTCCTCGTCCTCCGGTGAAACCACCGTAATTTCGTAACCGAGTTCTGCCCCCAGCAGCTTGAACGTGTCCTCGTCTAGGGACTGATTAGCTGTGGCCATCTCGCCCATGTGGAACAGCACGGTCACCAGCGCGGCAGGATTGACGTTAATCTTTTCTGCGAAATCGGCGACAGATGCTCCGGAACGGATCCGAATCTCTTGGCCATTGCCTTTCGGGACGGTGACCCCGCCAATCACGGGCGCATTTTGCTCCTCGATTTCCTGACGCTTAGCCCGGCGGCTCTTGCCTTTCCGAGATTTGCCGTGACCGAAAGCACCCTGGGTAAAGCCGCGCCCGCCGCGACCGCGAGGCGGCGAAGGCGGACCGCCAAATGCGGGAGCGCCGCCAAAGCCGCCGGCTGCCAAAGCCTCAGGACTGGTGCGAGAACCACGACTGCTCCGTCCACCACGTCCTGCGGGACCGGAGTCACCGCGGGGCGAACCCAGGCGGTCTCCCGGCTTAGGACGCGGACCGCCACCCTGCCCCGGACGGGGAATCCCCTGGCTCATGCCTTGGGCGGAAGCGAACGGATTGTTGCCCAGCCGTCCCCGGCGCGGACCCGGCTTCGCTTTGATTCCACTGGTGCCGCCGGGACGCGGCATTCCCTGAGCGGAAGCGAACGGGTTGTTGCCCGGACGCGCACCCGGCTTGGGAATAGAGGCACCGGGTTTGGGAATATCGGGGTTAGCACTGGGTTTCGCCTGCGGCTTGGCAGGTCTGGGACTCGGTGCTGATTTCTCTGGTTTTGGCTGAGGAGCAGCGGAAGCAGCAGGAGAGGAATCCGCCGGTGCGGGAGTCTCTGCGTCCAAAGTGTCCGGTGCGGGCGCAGTCTCCGGGGTCGGCGACTCCGTAGCGCTGGCTGGCGGCGTCGATTCCGCATCAGCAACGGGCTCCGCGGCCGACTTCTGACTTTTCGAGGTTGTCTTGGCAGCCGGCTTCTTCGCTTTCGCAGCCGCTTTTTCGGCTTTCTTGGCGGCTTCCGGGCTAAACTTGCCCAGCTTTTCCTTTTCAAAGCGTTCCATCATCCGCTTCACAACCGGGCTTTCCACCACGGAGGATGCAGACTTTACGAACTCGCCGGCATCTTTCAGATACGCCAGCATTTCTTTGGATTCAATACCGAGCTCTTTTGCAAGCTCGTGCACGCGCATTCGTGCCACTTTTCTCCTGTCCTTCGCCACCCCACCCGGCGAAGGGTGAGAATGGATTAATCGTTGGTACTCATCGGGTACTCATCGGGTGCCCAACATCTTCCAACCCGCTCCTAGGTCATTGCGAACACAGTGCCGCGGGATAATGAAATCCACCAGTAGCAAAGTATCCTCAGCTAATAAGTTCATGTGCTGGAACGCGGCTGTTGGAGCCGCGAAAAGCACCGCTCCTGATTATACCCGACTTTTCTCTATGCATTTGAATCGGGGCCTCCAGCCCGGCAAACTACCGGGCAAAAGATTGGGGTGGAACCGTCCGTGACGGCTCCACCCCCTAAGTTATTGGCAGATCCTCGAAATCAATACCAGCCACGAGCACAGAAATTCGCCCAGGCAGCAGCGGGACTGCCGTAGCGACCCTTGATGTAGCTCAATCCCCAGCGGATTTGAGTGGCCGGGTTCGTCGCCCAGTCTGCACCGGCAGAAGCCATTTTGCGGCCGGGATTAGCCTGTGGAATCCCGTAGGGGCCACCGGGGCGTCCGGCATTCGTACGCCATCCAGATTCGCGGGCCCACAGCTTGAACAGGGGCTGCATCTGATCCGGTCCCCAACCGAACTGACCCAGCATGTCGTAAGCGATGCCCTGCGCAGTGCCGGCTCCCCACGGATTAGCCGCCCGCGCCGCGGCTTCCTGGGCTGCCTTCTCAGCTGCGGCCTTTGCAGCTGTCTCGGCCGCCTGCTGCTCACAGGTTTTCACCGCGAAATTGTCGGCAATAGCGCTGGTGCCACCGATAGCGGTGAGATGTTTTCCACCCAGGTCTTCCAGCACCGCTTGGGGCGCACAGGAAGTCTGAACCAACACTACCGAAGCATTATTTTTCTTTGCCAAAGGGGCCAAAGTCAGGGCATCGACCGGGTTCTTGCCATTGACCAACAGATAGTTTTGCGAGCCGATGGCTTGCGCGGCGGCCAGCGCGGTGGTGTAACGGTTATCTCCGGCTATCCGGGAAACTTTTTTCCCGGTCAGTTTTTCAACCTGAGCTTTAGTTTCCTCACTCACGACCGCGGTGCCACCAATGATTGTGATGCTTTGAGGATTCAACTCAGCAATGGCCTGAGAGCCGTATTTGCCCAGCTGATTCGGCTCAGCCAACAAGAGGTTCGCTTCCAGATTGGCCGCGTAGGACGTGGCGGCCAGAATATCTACCTCCGAGTTGCCGTTGGCGATAACCACGGGAGCATCCGCTTCGCCTTCCAAAGCGACTTTCGCGGCCGACTCGTAACGGTTAGTTCCGCCCAAGGAGGGAGCATCCGGGCTCATAACCGCAGACTTGTCATCGTTGGCTGCCTGCAGTGAACCAATGAGGCCATCAGGCGACTTATCGCTGACCAACACTGAACTCAAATCAGTTGCCTCAGACACCGCTTTTGATGTCTCATAACGATCTACACCAGCCAAACGAACGCTGGCACTGACAGTTTGATTTGTAATGGTTGCGGAACCCCCATCTTCCGCATTGGCAATCGGGGTAACCCCTGCTACTCCGATTCCAGCAATTGCAAATGAACTTGCCATCAGTTTGGAAATATTCATGATTGACCTATTCGACCGGCTCATTTGACCCAGCCAAATGCCCTCCTCATTTGTTGAACGTTTCGCGACCCCACGCCGCGACGATTGATTATAACGTTTTGGTAACAACCATGTCCATTTTGGCGGTTTTAAAGGCTTTCAACTGCGGATATACCTTCACAAGGGCGGTCCCCAACGTTGCCGCGCCTCCCCCGGAAACGCCGGCACGGCCCTTGTGAACAGAAAATTCAGCCCTCCGGGAAGAACCTCGGAGGGCTGGATGCGAAACCCCTCGCGGGGTTGAAAATCTAGGCCGGTGCGCCACCATTTTCGGTGTCGGAATGGATGTCAATCCCCCAACCGGTCAGGCGCGAAGCCAGGCGGGCATTTTGACCTTCCTTGCCGATAGCCAGGGACTGTTGAAAGTCCGGGACCACCACTCGCGCCAGCCGCTTGGCCTCATCGATGACCCGTACCGAAATGACTTTGGCCGGGCTCAAAGCATTGGCTACGTAAACGGTAGGATCTTCAGCCCAATCCACGATGTCGATTTTTTCTCCGTTGAGCTCGTTCATAACCGCCCGGACGCGCGAACCGTTCGGGCCGATGCACGCCCCTTTGGCGTTGATACCTTTTTCGGTTGCCCGCACGGCAATCTTGGTGCGGTGTCCCGGCTCGCGAGCCACTGATTCGATGACGACTTCTTCCTTGTCGATTTCGGGCACTTCGCGTTTAAACAGGCCCTGCACCAAGCCGGGATGGGTTCGAGACAGTTCGATGTGCGGGCCTTTCAAGCCACGCGACGCCGCTAAAACGTATACGCTCAGCCGCACTCCGTGCTGGTATTTTTCGCCGGGAACCTGTTCGGCCGGTGGAATAATGCCTTCCACATCTCCCAGATTCACGGTAACCAGCTTCGGATCACGCCCGGAAGTCACCACCCCGGAAACGACTTGACCGACACGATCCTTGAAATCGCCCAGAACTGCTTTGTCTTCTTCCTCCTGGAAACGTTGAATAATCACGGATTTCACCGTGGCTGCGGCGGTACGTCCAAAATCTTTAGGAGTAATCTCGGACTCGCCCAGCTCGTTGCCGTCCTCGTCCAGCTCCTTCACCAAAACCCGAACCTCACCGGTCTTGCGATCAACCTCAACCCGTGAATGATCTTTTTCAGCACCCGGCTGATTGCGGTATGCCTTCAAAAGCGCTTGCTCGACCGTGTCGATAAGCGAGTTCATATCCATGCCCTTTTCGGCTTCCACCAGGCGCAATGCAGACATGTCAATTTGCATGATTCCTCCGTATTGATTTGTCGCTATTTATTTTTTCGCCCGTTGCGTTGAGACCCCCGAGGCTTCCCAAACAAAACAACGGTACGTACCGATTCTATGTCCTCGAAGGGATAAACCGTAACGTCTCCATCGTCATTTACACTCAGCCCGGTTTGCGTAACATCGGTCAAAATTCCGGTGCGGACCTGCCCGCCGATACGCACTTCTACATCCTTACCGAGAGCCCGGCGCGCCAGCCGCAGATTCGTCAGCGGGTGTTCGGCGCCAAGCGTGGAAATCTCAAGGGTATAGGCACCTGGCAGCGGATCGTTTGCGTCCAGAGCGGCACCGATGGCGCGGCTCGCTTCCTCCAGCTGCGCGCTACCCAAATCGGCCTGCCCATCGGGTAAATCCAAACCAATCGCCACGACCCGCTGATGTTTCGGACCGGTGAGGGCAATTTTTTCCAAGTACAATCCGGCAGCGTCTATGACCGGGCTGATGACCTGGATAATTGCGGCGACACTGGGGTCTGCCGAGGTATGCGGCTGAGCTTCTGTCTTTATCTGCAATAGTCTCCCCTTTTTTCATTCCCTCAGAGTTGCCTGAGCGGGTGGATGGGGCGGGGTATGAAACAATGGGTTTATGTTTTTATCCCCGTCCCGTTTCCTGAAACTAAGTCTATGGCTTGTGGCGGGGTTTGCGCTGACTGGATGTGGACTGCGCCTGGACACTCCCCCCGATGCCCTGCCGGAACTGGATGCCGGCCAAGCCGGGATTTCCGCCGTTTCACGCGCGGAAGCCGCCATCGGCATCGGCAGCGAAAAGATGGCAAACGACGCCTCACTAGCCCCCGGAGTGCGTGAAGTGATTGGGACGGTACGCGAGCTGTCCGCGACCCGTCTAGCAGCCTTGGGTGGGGTCTGGCAACCGTGGCCGCAGGGAACCCCGGAGGGCGCCGACCCCGGACCGCAACCTTCCCCGGCTCCGGGCAGTGTGGAGGACCTGATACAGCTCCTGGTAGATACGGCCGCAACATCCTGCCAGGCGGGGGCACGCGCTCCCCACGCTAACGACGCGCAGCTCCTTACGGCCTTGTGCGCCGCCCAGCAGCTGGATGCCTCTCACGTGGCGGGAGCCGCGGGACACAAACTTCCCGAACCAACGGTGCCGGTAGACTCACTGGCAGGGACGAACCCCGAAGGTTCCACTGAACCGATAGCCGACCGGAAAAACCTGCAAAACCTTATAGAAGCGCAGACCGCTCTGGATTTTGCCCGTTTCCGTATGGAAGTGGCGGCCGCTCACCTGAGTGGGAATGACCGGCAGTGGGCTTTGCAAAGGGCGGATTCCCTAGCTTGGGACGTGCAGTCGCTGGTGGACGGGGGCGTGGAGGACGTGCGTGCTGCCCAGTACGCTTTGGATTTTTCCCAGATTAAGACAACCCCAGACGCGATTCGTCTCATCAATCAAGCTGATGCTGATGCTTTCGCGGCTCACCTAAAGATTATCGAGCTCATTTCGCCGACCGGAGCGGCCTCGAAAAAATCACCAGACCAAGCCCTGTCAGCGTTGCGTCAACCCTGGATTAGCGCCGCCAAAGGCGATGTGACTTCGCAAAATCGTTTCGGCGTTCCCCCTTCTCAAATTTTTGTGCAGCTATGGCCATGACCTGTGCAAACGCCAGTTCCAGTCAGGTTTTCCACCCGGAAGGGCACGACACATTCACAACTGGCCACCTTAAAGAAAAATTAAATTATTAGTAAATTCATAATCAAAAGATTGGAAAACTGCACAGTTTATAGCACAATAACAAAACAACCATTAGGATTACCGAGTTCCGAGAGGCCTTCACATTGGTTCGCACCGATTCTCCAGACACACCGGACGCTACGCCCGAAGAAATCTGGGAAGACTTTTTTAAGTTTTCCCAAATGCTCAATCTAGAGATTGACTATGCTCTCAAGGAACAATGCGGCTTCGACCTGCCTCAATATTCCATCTTGACGGCTTTGGCTAACGCTCCGGAAAAGAAACTGCAGCTCGGTGAACTTGCCAGACAAACAGTATTTTCACCCTCTCGATTGAACTATCGACTCGGTGAGATGGAGAAAAAGGGCTGGCTGAATCGGCTGTGCCAAGGTTCGGATAAACGCACCCGCAATGCTTGCCTGTCAACCAAAGGGTTGAACGCTTACGAAGCCGCGGCGCAAGTTCAGATGAAAGTGGTACGTGAACTGTTTGCTGGCCGGGTTTCGCAATCAGATCTAAACGCGATGCGCCGCGTGCTGTCCAGTATGCGCAGCCACCTGGAAAAACCGGAACTCTAGAGACCTCAACCGACTCAGGGACGCATCGGGGTTTTTTCAGGGTAAACCCCCATAGCCTATTAGTTTTGGCCTAGCTACGCTGGATTTCAGTTAAGAACTCTAGCGAAAGGTTAATTATGTCCCCCCCAAATACCCCCGCCGACACCCCGTTCACCCCGGTGACGCCCCCCACCCCACCAGCCTCTGCCGACTCCGAAAC